>USLO01000058.1 GCA_900555515.1 uncultured Collinsella sp. | reverse complement strand
GGCGGCGACGCCAAAAGCACGTTCTCGCTTAAACGCGCGTTTCCCATGTTCGTGCTGTTCTTTGTGCTGGCGAGCGTGATCACCACGGTGTTTCAGCTTCCTGTGTCCATCACGGCGCCCATCAAGGAGCTGTCAAAGTTCTTTATCGTGATGGCCATGGCGGCTATTGGTTTTAATACCGATATCGTCGAGCTGGTCAAAAAGGGCGGCAAGCCCATCGCATTGGGCTTTTGCTGCTGGATTGGCATTGCGTGCATGAGTTTGGGAATGCAACACGTGCTGGGAATCTGGTAGAGAAGTAGCTTGTTTGCGTGCTGCGTGCTGGTGAGCGCATTCTCACGGTGGAGCGATAGGAGCTCTTGCGGGTATGGCTTGTCCGCAGGTTTATAAGTCCCGAAGAGCTCTTATCGCCCCGCCAGGATGGCGATGCGGGGCAACACCTATACTCGCAGGACGGCGCTTTCTGCCCTATAGTGTTTGGTGAGCAATATCGTTCAATTTTGAAACACTTGGTCGTGCGACCGTCGGCGGTTGCACGTCGCCGCGGACAGGGGCAAATCATGGATAGCGATGCCAAGCTGAACATCTTGACCGATGCCCTAGCTGCTGCCGGGGCCTCGGCATTGGCAATCGATGCGCGTGGGGACGTCGCGATCTCTACCATGAATGGCGCGGCGCTTGAGCGGGATGTGGCGGCTTTTGTCGCTGAGCGCCTCGACCGTATAGGAGACGGCGCGCGTCTGGTTATGGGGCGTGAGGGTACGCGCCTGAGCCTGACCGTTCGCCCCACCGACAAAGAGGGCGGGGGGCTTTGGGTTGTCGTGGTCCGCGAGGTGCGCGGTGCCGCGGCGCATGCGGGCATCGAGTGGCTCAACGCCGACGAAGTTGAGGCCCGCTACGAATCGAGTGCGTACGGCATCGTTGAGGGTGCCGCTGCGGTGGCTGCACCGGTTGCCGAGAGCTACGCGCGCGGTGTGCCCCTTATGCTCGAGGGTGAGCTGGGAGCGGGTCAGGTCGAGATCGCCAAGCGCCTCTATCTGGACGGTCCTTTTGCCGATCAGCCCTTTGTTTCCGTTGCGCTCGATGAACTCACCGAGCGCGGTTGGCGCCATGTGCTCAAAAGCGCCGAATCGCCGTTGTTCCAAACGGGGCTGACACTTTGCATTGAGGGCTGGAACGCGGTTGGTCCCCAGCGCCTTCGCGAGCTCGTTTCCACGATGGCCGACACCGCGTTGGCGACGCGCTGCCATGTGGTGCTGACGGCGAATGACATGCCGGGCGGCGGCGAAAGTGATCAAGCCGCCTTTGTGACCGAGCGCTTCGCCTGTGCGGTGAGCGTGGCGCCGGCAATCGCCGAGCAGGGAGCCGCGTCGACGAAGGCTGCGCGCTACTTGGAATATCTCGCTGATGCATTTGGGACGGCAGCGCCCACGCTGTCTGCCGCGGCGACGAAGACGCTCGATGCTTACCGCTGGCCGCGCAATTATCTGCAGCTCCGCGAGGTCTCGGAACGACTGTATATATTGGTGGGGGCGGGCACGGTGGACCGCGCTGTGGCGGAGGAAGTGCTCGCCCAAGAGGACGTGATTAAGACCGCAACCTTTGGCGCCCCGACGCTCGAAAGTGACCTGTATATCCTGCGACCGCTGGCCGATACCGAGCGAGATATCGCGCATCTGGTTGTAGACCATCTCCACGGCAACCGAACCCGTGCGGCGGAGGTGCTGGGCATAAGCCGTACAACGCTGTGGCGCTTGCTGAAGGACGATGACCGTTGAGCGAGGCGCCCGTGACCGCGCGCGACGCGTGTGCTACAGTCCAAAGCGTTATTGTTTCGATTTGGTTACGGCGTGCGAGGGCATATGGCTGAGACTTCAAAACCGAGCCGCAGAAGGCGGAGCGCCGCGCCGGTTAACCGACGCACGACATCGGTGACGTGGGGCAAACACGCCTCGGGGTTTGATGGCTCGTTCAAGCGCACTAAATACGGCTATCCTTCGGCAAGCGCCCGCTTGGCAATGCAGGCAGAGTCCTCGCTGTGGGACCGCAAACGCGTGGTGGGCTCAAAGCTCAAGCACGACGGAACGCTCGGCTACATCAGCCGCGGGGCGGCTCGTCGCAGCGGGCTCAATCCCGCTGGTTGGCATCGTTATGTGCCGATCGTGGCCGTCGTTGCAGTGATCGTCATCGCGCTCGCGGCGCTCGGATATGCCGGCGGTGGCGCCAACTTGGACGCGGTGTTTAAATCGCCCGAGCTCGCGCATGCAGGCACAGAAGTTGTCGAGGGCGCTCAGACCCAGACGGGCGTCGCGCCCCAGCGCGGTATCGTCGCGGCGGCCTCCACCATCGCCGATGCTCAAAAGGACGAAGACAAGCAAGGCGACGACGCCGAAACGGCCCAGACAAGCGAAGCGACGACAACTCAAATATCAACATAGCTTGCCGGCAGAAGGGGACGTTCCTTTTCTGCCGGCAGTTTGGGACACTCCTGCGCTACCTAACGTACACCACGTTGTCGCGGCGCGGCTTTGCCTCGGGTAGCGTGTCCTCGGCGTAGCCCAGAATGCAGTGACCGACACCGCGCAGGCTGCCGTCGGCGGGCAGGCCCCAGCTGGCCAGCAGCTCCAGGCCCTCGGGCGAGTCAAAGACCTCATGCGCGCGGTGAATCCAGCACGAATCGACACCCAGTGCATAGGCGGCGTTGAGCAAGTTGCCCATGGCGAGCGAGCCGTCTTCCAGATGTGTGGGCACGCTGCGGTCAACCAGCACCACCACAACGGTCTTGGCGCCATAGAAGGGGTCGCTGTTGCTGCCCATGACCTGGGCGTTGAGCTGTGAGAGACGCTCGACGGTCGCGGGGTCGGTGACGGCGACAAACGTCACCGGCTGGCGGCCCATGCCGCTCGGTGCATATTGGCCGGCTTCGATAATACGTGCAAGCTTTTCGGCCTCGACGGGACGATCGCTGTAGTTGCGGCAGCTGCGACGGTGAATGAGTGCTTCGATAGTCTCCATGGTGTCTCCTTGCGGTGGCGTTGCAGATGCCCCGTTCATACCCGTCGGGCTCAAACGATAGACGGTCAATTGCCTAGCCAAAAGGATAGATTCCAATTGGGAAAGTAGGTTTGCATAAAAGTACCTTCAGAATGTGACAAACCAATGGGATGGTTAAACGTTTTATCCCGTCTACCCTGCGGTTTTTTACCACTTGCCTAAATGACGAACGCATAACCTCTGATAAAGGTTTTACTAAAGGAGTACCAACGTTTATCAATGCGCCGTGGTGGCGCCGGGCCAGGAGGTAACATCATGTTCCAGGCTGGAGATGTCGTCGAGACCGATTTCGAAGGATTTCTGAAGCTGCTGCGTTCCAAGACGCGCGCTTTCGTGTCGATTAACGATCACGAGTACTACATCACGCACACCGATGGCTATTGGCGTGTTCAGGATTGCGAGGCCCTCAACGACAAGGGCCACTTTACTGACTGCTCCGAGCTGGTCAACACGGTCTGCGAGGTCGTCGAGCTGCCGTGGATTGCCGGCAAGAGCCTGCATGACAGCTTCTCGGGCGCTACGGTCTATGAGGCCGTCGCCGCTTAACAGGCAATAAAACCCGATTTTCACGTGACCGCTGGCGCCGCCCCCGCGCCGGCGGTCTTTTTCTGCCGATAGGCCAAAAAAAATGCACGCATTCGCGGAGAGCCTGTTGACGATAGTCAAAACTCGGACTAATCTAGAGACACATAATTGGTCAAAAATCGGACAATTGAATGGTGGGATAGATGAATAGTGCGGTTGCACTGGTCGACTTCGACCGGTTGCTCAATGGACTCGACCATATCTATTCGGAGTTCTCGCGCGCCTGCGGTCTTTCGGACTGCGCTTACTGGATGCTCGTCGATACCAGCACGGCGGGCGGCAGTATTGCCGTAAGCCGTCTGACAAGCGAATGGTTCTACAGCAAGCAGACCATCAATTCGGCAATTAAAACCTTGACGGCGTGGGGCTTCGCAACGTTGGAGTTTGCCGAAGGCAGCCGTAAGAACAAGGTTGTGAGCCTGACCGAAGAGGGCAGGCGATTTGCCGAGCGTTATGCGCTGCCGGCACTCAAGGCCGAGCAGCGAGCCTTTGGCGCGCTTGAGCCGTGTGAGCAGCGCGAAATTATGCGCTTGATCGGCAAATTCTCTCAGGTGCTCGGCGACGAGTGCGAGACATTTAAACAGCAGGTGGCAGCCGCAAGCCAGATGCAAGATCGACGTGAGGGGGAGTCGTGCGACTGTTAATGAGGTTTTTGAAGCCCTATCGAGGGCTTGTCGCAGTGACGCTGCTGGTGCTGCTGGTGGATAACGTCGGTACGCTGTTGGTTCCCACGATGCTGGCGAACATGGTCAACACCGGTATTACCACGGGCGATATCGACTACATTTTACGCAACGGCCTATACATGTTTATCGCGACCAGCATGGCTAGCGGCGGCACAGTGCTGGGCTGCTATCTTTCGGCGCGCCTGGCCGCCAACGTGGCTTGCGATATCCGCAATGCCGTGTACGACAAATCGCTCGAGCTCGCGGCCAGCGATTTTGAGCGCTTTGGCACCGGATCGATGATCACGCGCTCGCTCAACGACATCAACGTGATTCAGCAGGCGATTCTGCAGACGATTCAGCTGGTGCTGCCCGTGCCGTTTTTGGCTGTGGCGGGCATCATCTTCGCTTGGTTTATCGATCCTGCCATGGGCACGCTTCTGGGCGTAGTCGTTGCGATCGTGCTCGTAGCGGCGGTCTTTACGGTGGCTAACGCCGCGCCGATCTTTATGCGCTTGCAGAGCTTTATCGACCGCATGAACGTGGTGCTGCGCGAAAACATCGTGGGCGTGCGCGTCATCCGTGCGTTTAACAAGGAGCGTCACGAGGAGCGGCGCCTGGACGAGGTGTTTAGCGACTACGCCGCCAACGCCATCAAAGTCAACCACCTGTTTGTGGGCCTCGACAGCTCCAGCTTCTTTTTGATGAACATCGCCGAGGTGGCGGTGCTGTGGGTTGGCGGCAACCGCGTGGGCGCCCACGCCATGCAGATTGCGAGTATCTCGGCGGTGCTGGAGTATGCAATTCTGATCCTGTTCTTTGTGATGATGGCGCAGATGGTGGTGCTGACGCTTCCGCGTGCTGCCGCGTGCCTGAACCGTGCGCAGCAGGTGTTGGAGATTGAGCCGAGCATCGTCGATGGCGAGCGCACGCTGGATGACGGGGCGCGCGAGCCCCAAGACGAAGCCGATGCGGTGGCCGTGTTCGACCACATGTCGTTTCGCTTTGACGATGCCGACGAGGACACCCTGTGCGACCTGAGCTTTGCCTGCCGTCGCGGTCAGACGACTGCGATCGTTGGCTCGACAGGCTCGGGCAAATCGACGGTGGCAAAGCTTCTGCTGCGCTTCCACGATGCCACCAAGGGCTCCATTCGCCTGAATGGTGTGGACCTGCGCGAGCTTACGCAAGACGAAATCCGCGGGCGCATTGCCTATGTGCCGCAGAAGGCGTGGCTGTTCTCGGGCACGGTGGCGAGCAACCTTCGCTTTGGTAACGAAGGCGCGACCGAGGGCGACATGCTTCACGCGCTTGAGGTTGCCCAGAGCACCTTTGTACTCGACCAACCGCAGGGGCTCGATACCCCGGTGGCGCAGGGCGGTACGAACTTTTCGGGCGGCCAGCGCCAGCGTTTGGCAATCGCCCGTGCGCTCATGAAGCATGCCGATCTATATATCTTCGATGACAGTTTTTCGGCCCTGGACTTTAAGACCGATGCCGCCCTGCGTCATGCGTTGCAAGACGAGACGCGTGACGCTGCGGTGCTCATCATCGCGCAGCGCATCTCGACGATCTTGCACGCCGACCAGATCGTCGTGCTCAAGGATGGCGAGGTTGTGGGCTTGGGCACGCATAGCGAGCTTATGGAAACCTGCGAGGTGTACCGCGCCATCGCGGAATCGCAAATGAAGGGAGGTGAGTAGCATGACCGAGGAGCTCAAGAAGCAGGGCGGCGTTGATGACGCCGCTGCCGCGGGACTGGTCGAGGAAACGGCTGCCGTGGCACCCGAGCTGGATGACGCCGCCAAGGCTGCAGCCGAGCGCGAGGCTCGCCGCCAAGCGCTCTACGAGGAAAACGAGCGCGCCGAGGACGAGCGCGCCCGCGCTGAGGCGGAGCGCATGCGCGATGTGGACGACGAGGACGAGGACGAGAAACCCCGCGACACCTGGGCGACGGTGCGCCGCCTGTGGAGCGAGGCTGCCGGCGACCATTGGCGCTTCTATATCGTGTTCGCGAGCATTGTGTTCTATGCCATCTTTAACACCGCTGCGCCGGCATATAGCGCCCGTGTGATCGATGAGCTGTGGGGCCACATTCAGGTGGCGTTTGCCAACAACGCCACCTTCAACATCACCTGGGAGAACTGCGGCAGGACCATCTTCATCTACTTTATGATTTGGACGGCTGCCGCCTCGTTCTACGCGCTCCAGAGCTTTTTGATGTCGAGCGTTGCCGAACGCCTCAACCTGTGCCTACGCAACCGCATCGCACAAAAGCTCAACCGTCTGCCGCTTGCCTTTTTTGACGCGCATCGTCCCGGTGAGGTCGTCAGCCGTGCGACCAACGACTTGGACAAGATGTCCGAGAGCATGCAGCGCGGCTTGCTGCAGCTGCTGGTGTCGATTGGCACCGTGGTGGGCGCCGTGAGCGTGATGTTCGTGTTTAGCGTGCCACTTACGCTGGTCTTTTTGTTCTTTACGGCGTTGTCGCTGCTGGTGACCAAGGTGGTCTCGCGCCGCACGCATGACGTAACCGGTGAGCGCCAAGAGTGGGTGTCCAAGATTACGAGTGCGGTCGAGGAAGGCTATTCGGGCCGTCTGGTAATCCGCGCGTTTAACCGCGAACGCCAGAGCTCCGCTGAGGTGCACGAGGCTTCGAAGGAACTGGCTCGTGTGAGCACCAAGGCCGACTTTATGATCAATGCTGTCGGCCCCGCGGTGCGCTTTATCGGCCGTTTGGCGCAGATCGTTATTGCGCTGGTGGGCTGCAGCATGCTGGTTGCCGGTCACATGACCGTCGGCGTGTTCCAGGCGTTCTTCCAGTTTATCTACGAGGCGTCCGAACCCATGACGCAGCTGTCGTTTACCTTCAACTCGCTGCAGAGCGCGTTGGCGAGTGCAGAGCGCGTGTTCGACCTGCTCGATGAGCCCGAGATGGAGGCCGATCCGCTGCCGGACAAGGCCGCCAAGCTGCCGGGTCGCGTGGAGGGCCGCGTCTCCTTTGAGCACGTGCGCTTTGGTTATTCGCCCGACAAGCCGCTTATGCGCGAAGTGTCGTTTACCGCCGAGCCGGGCCAGAAGATTGCCGTGGTGGGAACCACGGGCGCAGGCAAGACGACGCTCATCAACCTGCTCATGCGCTTCTACGAGATTGACGGCGGGCGTATTACGCTCGACGGCGTGGATACGAGCCGCATGGATCGCGGCGAGCTACGTCAGCAGTTTGGCATGGTGCTGCAAGACGCCTGGCTGTTCGATGGCACGATTGCCGAAAACATCGCCTACGGCTGTCCCGAGGCGACGCGTGAGGAGATCGTGGCGGCTGCGCGCGCCGCGCAGGTCGACTTCTTTGTGCGCACCATGCCGCAGGGCTACGACACGCGCGTGGCCAACGATGTCGAAAGCATCAGCCAGGGCCAGCGTCAGCTGCTGACCATCGCACGCGTGCTGCTCAACAACCCGGCGATTCTCATCCTGGACGAGGCGACCTCAAGCGTGGACACGCGTACCGAGCTTGCCATCGGCCGTGCCATGGATGCGCTTATGCGCGGGCGCACGAGCTTTGTGATCGCACACCGCCTGTCGACGATTGTGGATGCCGACCTGATCTTGGTCATGGATCACGGCAACATTATCGAGCAGGGCACGCATAAGGAGCTGCTGGCTGCCGAGGGTGCCTACGCCGACCTCTACTTGAGCCAGTTCGCATAATGTGACAAAGGGACAGTCCCACATGTCACATCGAAAAAAGGCGCGCCGGGGATGAATTCCCTGGCGCGCCTTTGCGTTGATGCCGATGTCATTTTGTGCCGCTTGCGTTCCTAGCGTTCGTCCACGAGCTTGGCGACGAGGGCCTTGAGCTCGGCCACCTCTCGCTCGAGTTCCTTGACGCGGCGGGCATTCTCGGTGATGCCCTGGCGGTTGAGGGCGGACTGCTCGGCGGCGTCATCGGGCATGTACTCGCGATGCTGCTTGGCGTCGAAACTCTCCTCGAACACACGGCAACCGTTGCGCTTGATGATACGTCCCGGCACGCCCACGACGGTGCAGTTGTCGGGGACGTCCTTAACGACGACCGAGTTGCCGCCGATCTTGACGTTGTTGCCGATGCGGATGTTGCCGAGCACCTTGGCGCCCGTGCCCACCGTGACATTGTTGCCCAGGGTGGGGTGACGCTTGCCGGTCTCGTTGCCGGTGCCGCCGAGCGTGACGCCCTGGTAGAGCACACAGTTGTCGCCCACAATGGTGGTCTCGCCGATGACGACGCCCATGGCGTGGTCGATAAAGAAGTGCTTGCCAATCTGCGCGGCAGGGTGAATCTCGACGCCGGTGATGTGGCGGGTGATTTGCGAGAGCACGCGGGCGAGCGAGCGATGACCGTGCTCCCACAGCCAGTGCTCGGGCACGTGGTTCCACTTGGCGTGCAGGCCAGGATAGGAAAGGAAGATGACCAGACCGTTTTGCGCGGCGGGGTCCTGCGCCTGGACGGTCTTGATGTCCTCGCGAATGGTATTGATAAAGCTCACCGGCCGCCCTCCCTTAGCGCCATGGCAATGCGATTCAATAAAGTATAGCGATTCGCTAGGGATTAAAAAGGACAATCTTGGCGGCTTTGCGCTACAAGTGTCAGTTGTGCAAACTTGCTGGTAATGGAGTCATGCTTTTGTGGGGTTGCGCACGAGGGGGCACCGCAACCGTATACTGGTCAACTTGGACGTATCCGCGCCCACAACTGAGAGGTTTTACTTCATGGGTTTCATCAATTTTATTGCCGAGCTGCTCAAAGACCCGCGCACCGCGATTGCCAGCTGGATCGCCGCCGGCCCGCTTATGGCCTACGGCTGCGTATTCCTGATCATCTTTATCGAGACGGGCGTGGTGTTCTTCCCGTTCCTTCCCGGTGATTCGCTGCTGTTCGCCTCGGGTTTCTTTGCCCACAACGGCGGCTTTAACATCGTGGCGCTTCTGGCCACCGCATGGGCCGCTGCCATTTTGGGCGATCAGTGCAACTTTATGATCGGTCACTTCTTTGGCCGCAAGATCATCGCTTCGGGCAAGGTCAAGGCCATGACGCCCGAGCGCATCAAAAAGTCCGAGGACTTCTTGGACAAGTGGGGTCACCTGGCCATCTTCCTGGGTCGCTTCTTCCCGTTTATCCGCACCTTTGTGCCCTTTATCGCTGGCATGGGCGGCATGCACTGGCGCAACTTTGTCGTCTTTAACGTGCTGGGCGGCATTACCTGGTCGACGGTCTTTACGCTGCTGGGCTACTTCTTTGGCGGCATTCCCTTTGTGCAGGAGCACTTTGAGCTGCTGATTATCGGCATCGTTGCCGTGTCGATCATCCCGACCGTGGTCGGTCTGGTTAAGGCTAAGCTGGGCAAAAAGAACGCGTAACTCGAGCCAGCGCGCAAACCGTGCAGTCAAGGCCCGTCACCGCTTACGGTGGCGGGCCTCTTTAGTTTCGGTCAAATGAAAATACTTTACTTAGTTAAAGAAAAGCGTTTTATCAGACGCGTACGGGGAGTACAATCTCGTGCATGCGAATCGACGTGCCATCGGCTTTGATGCTGTTCGCGTGTCCCGTCCGGCTCTACGCTCCGGGCGTGCGACGTTGCGACGCGGCCGGCCTCGGTCCTTGCGTGCGGGTCCGCGAGTTTGCAACTGTGTATGTAAGGAGCGACATATGACTGTCGAGAAGAAGGATATCGATTGGGGTAGCCTCGGCTTTGGCTA
>USLO01000057.1 GCA_900555515.1 uncultured Collinsella sp. | reverse complement strand
ACGGCCGTCAAGGACGCCGGCGTCTTTAAGATCGGTGGCGTTCAGACCTCCACGCTCTTCTCCCTCCTCAACGAGAAAGACGGTCAGACCCGCGGCTTCGATGCCGGTATCGCACAGCTCCTGTCCAACTACATTCTGGGCGAGAACAAGGTCGAGATCACCCAGGTGACCTCGGACACGCGCGAGTCTGTCCTGCAGAACGGCCAGGTCGACGCTGTCTTTGCCACCTACACCATCACTGACGAGCGCAAGAAGCTCGTCTCCTTCGCCGGCCCCTACTACTACACCCAGCAGGCCATCCTGGTGCTCGCCGATAACGACGACATCAAGAGCGTCGACGACCTGGCCGACAAGAACGTCGCCGTCCAGTCCGGCTCCAACGGCCCCGCCATCCTGGAGGAGTTCGCTCCCAAGGCCAGCCAGCAGGAGTTCAAGACCGACGAGGAGGCCCGCCAGGCACTCCAGCAGGGCCGCGTTGACGCCTATGTCATCGATAACAACATGCAGCAGAGCGCCCTGGTCCGCGAGCCCGGTAAGTACAAGATCGCCGGCAAGCCCTTCGGCAGCAAGGAGCCCTATGGCATCGGTCTGCCGCTCGATTCCGACGGCGTCGCCTTTGTCAACGACTTCCTTAAGAAGATCGAGGACGACGGCACCTGGACTGAGCTGTGGCAGATCTGCATCGGTGACCGTACGGGCGACACCAATGTTCCCGAGCTGCCCGAGATCGGCGCCTAGGCAGCGAGCCTGGTAACGGCCGCAACGAAACCATACGGAAACGCATGATGCGCTTTATTGCGGTAAACTGTTTCCTCACTGAGTTGTCGGGGCTTCCGTACACACGGGAGCCCCTTTCCTTATCGGCAGGAGGTCCGCATGAGTCTCTCCGAGCTCTGGTCGCTCTATGGCCAGAACTATATCGACGCGCTGCTAGCAACCTGGGGCATGACGCTTGAGTCGTTTGCCATCGCCATGGTACTGGCCGTCGCCGTCACCGTGATGCGCGTGTCGCCGCTCAAGCCGCTGCGTGTCTTTGGCGACCTGTATGTCCAGGTCTTCCGTAACATCCCCGGCATCGCACTGCTCATCATCGTCGTCTATGCGCTGCCACCGCTCAAGGTCGTCCTGCCCTACCGCACCTGCGTTATCGTCGCCACGGTCCTTTTGGGCTCGGCCTTTGGTTCCGAAAACTTTATGAGCGGTATCAACACCGTCGGCGTCGGCCAGGTGGAAGCCGCCCGCTCGCTGGGCATGGGCTTCAGCCGTATCCTCGCCAAGATCGTGATTCCGCAGGCACTGCGCTCGAGCGTGCTGCCCATGACCAACCTCTTTATCGCCGTCATGCTCACCACCGCGCTCGGCAGCCAGGTGCCGTTGCAACCGCAGGAGCTCACTGGCGTGGTGAGCTACATCAATACCCGCTCGCTCGGCGGCGTCGCCGCGTTCTTTATCTCGGCGCTCGGCTACCTGGGCACGGCCTTTGTGGTGAGCCACATTGGCAACTACATCGATAAGAAGGTGAGGATCCTCCGATGAGCAAGCACTCCTCCCCTGCGCTTACCATGCGTGATGCGCTCTACGAGGCTCCCGGCCCCAAGATGCGCGCCAAGATTCGCATCGGCACCGCCATCTCGCTTGTTGCCGTCGCCGCGCTCGTCGTCCTCGTGTTGCAGCGCTTTTATGTGACCGGCCAGCTTTCGGTCCACTATTGGTATTTCTTTACGCACCTCACCACCTGGAAGTTCCTGCTTGCCGGCTTTGAGGGCACTGTTAAAGTCGCACTCACCGCTGGCGCCATCGCGCTGGTGCTGGGCTTAGCCCTCATGCTCGGCCGCACCAGCGACATTAAGCCGCTGCAGCTGGTCTGCCGCGTGCTCACCGATTTCTTCCGTGGCGTACCGAGCCTGCTGTTCATCTACTTCTTCTTTTTGGTGCTGCCCCAGTACAAAATTGCGCTGCCGTCGTTTTGGATGCTCACGCTTCCCGTCGCGCTCGCTGCCGCCGGCGTGCTGGCCGAGATCTTCCGCGCCGGCGTCAACGCCGTGCCGCGCGGCCAGGTCGAGGCGGCCCAGGCACTCGGTCTCTCCAAGGCTAAAATCACCTTTAAAATCGTGTTGCCGCAGGCTATTCGGTTTATCATTCCGTCCTTGATTTCGCAGCTTGTGGTCGTAGTCAAAGACACCACCGTCGCCTACGTGGTGAGCTACCCCGACCTCATGCAAAACGCCCGCGTGCTCATTACCAACTACGACGCCCTCGTGTCGGTCTACCTGGTTATCGCGGTCATCTACATCCTCATCAACGTCTCGATCAACAAGGCCGCTGTCTACGTTTCGCACAAGACCGGCGCGACCATCATCCGCTAACGCTTTACCATTTCGAATCATAAGGAGCCGAGCACCATGGCACAGAGCACCTCTTCAACCGGCAATCAGCCGCTGATCGAGCTCAGACACGTCGATAAGCACTATGGCGATCTACATGTCCTCAACGACATCAATCTCTCGGTCGACCGCGGCGAGGTCGTCGTCGTGATCGGGCCCTCGGGCTCGGGCAAGTCGACCATGTGCCGCACCATCAACCGCCTGGAAACCATCGACTCGGGCGAGATTCTCATCGAGGGCGAGCCCCTGCCGCAGGAAGGCAAGGATCTTGCCCGCATGCGTGCCGAGCTGGGCATGGTGTTCCAACAGTTCAACCTGTTTGCACATATGACCGTACTGCAGAACGTCATGCTGGGGCCGGTCGACGTGCTGGGCGTGTCCAAGGAGGAGGCTCGTGAGCGCGCCATGGACCTGCTGAGCCGCGTGGGCGTGGCCGAACAGGCCGATAAGGTACCCGCACAGCTCTCAGGCGGCCAGCAGCAGCGCGTAGCCATCGCTCGCTCGCTTGCCATGCAGCCCAAGGCCATGCTCTTCGACGAGCCCACGAGCGCCCTTGACCCCGAAATGATCAACGAGGTGCTCGAGGTCATGGTGCGTCTGGCCCAGCAGGGCATGACGATGATCGTCATCACGCACGAGATGAACTTCGCCCGCCGCGTGGCCGACCGCGTCGTGTTTATGGCCGACGGCCAGATCGTGGAAACCGGCACGCCCGACGAGTTCTTCGACCACCCCCAGACCAAGCGCGCCCAGGACTTCCTCAACTCCATCAAGGACCACTAGCCTAATTGCCACGCGGGCAAATTCGTCAGTAGCGTTTATCCCGCGCCACCCCTGTACCATGTCCACCCGGATTCGAAAGCCATACCCATGATCGGAACCCACACCTCATCGTCCTACACTCCGCACGTCGACGTCGACCCCGCCGACCGCCCGCTTATCCTCGTCGCGCCGCGTTGGGAAGAGGCAAAGCCGTTTTTGAGCGAGACGCTCTCCCCCAACGAGGAGATTGCAAGTGTCTTTGTCGATGCCATCCTTGCCGCCGGCGGCCTGCCGCTGCAGATGTCCATCACCGAGGACATTGAGGTCATCCGTCATTACGTCGATATCGCCGATGGCATCGCCATTCCCGGCGGCCCGGACGTCAACCCCAAGCGCTGGGGCGATGATCGACCCTACGACCCCACCCTCTGCTGCGAGATTCGCGATAGCTTTGAGTTTAAGCTGGTCAGCGAGGTACTCCGCGCCAAGAAGCCGCTCTTTACCACCTGCCGCGGCACGCAGCTGCTCAACGTCGCCACCGGCGGCACCCTGTGCATGGACGTGCCGAGCCTGGGTGCGCGCGAGGGTCGCACGCAGTGGCGCCACACCCACGTGCTCAACGATCCCGTGCACCCCGTCGAGGTCATGCCGGGCTCGCTGCTGGAGCGCGCGCTCGGCGGGCACAGGCTCATCCAGACCAACTCGGCACATCACTGCTGCGTCGACCGTCTGGGTAAAAGCACGCGCTTGGTCGCCAAGGCAACCGACGGCGTTCCCGAGTGCATCGAGGTCGAAGGCCAGCCTTTCTGCCTGGGCGTGCAATGGCATCCCGAGTACACCTGGCAGACACTCGAGACCGACTTTAACCTGTGGAAGTCGTTTGTCGAGGCAGCGTCCAAGGTAAAGCAGTCCCGCTAGCTCGCAAGCCACACAAGTTAAAGCCTCCTAAACCAGGGGGGGGCGGACACCAGCCACGGTGCCCGCCCCCCCCCTGTATTTGGTATGCTCGGTATGGTCATCCCTCACAAACAATCAAAGAAATCTCGACCGCAATCGGTCGACGGTAAAGCAGATGGCAAAAACGCTTGCTACGTTTATTAGGCAGTCAATTAGAATCGAAATGCATTGACTATTCCCCAACGGGGTCACGCCACAAATCCACATGAGCATCGAGGCTGGAAGCGGAAGCATGGAATTGGCCCCGAGCTGTATGTAAATCGCCACGACGTTGACAAGCAACAGCATGCCAATCGGACCGAAGCCGGACCCAAAATAGGAAACAACAATTACGCAAGAAACCACGTATGCAAGGCAGGCAGCGGCAGCAAGAACAAGTCGATAGCAAAATACATGCAGGTTGAAATACTGCTGAGCATACAAAACGATCGCGCAGTTAAGACAGTACAAAACGACACTCGACAGGATAAACGCGCCCAAAAGGGCAAAAGAAGACAGCACCACTCGCGCAACGATAGCGCACACACGCTTCCCTCCCCGAGCCTCCGACAACCCCCACGGTTCCTCAATAAAGCCCGAACTGACAAAGCGCGGCACAATGCAAGCCGCGATGAACGGAAAGAACAATGCATGAGCCAACGGGGCTACGTTGAACAGCAGACCGCGAAAAACCTCTGCATTACCAAATAGAAGGACATCCTCTGCCGACAGCAGAAGCGTCGGGTCTGGGAAAAAGCCCAAGAAACTGTTCTCACGGAGGCTACAGAACCACATCGGGAAAGAATTAAGCTGCAATACCACCATGCACGCATAAATTACCAGGATTAAAGCGTACATCCATTTGCTCACATGCTTCAATTCTGACTGGAGAAGTCTTTTAATCTGACGAGCCATTGAGCACACCCCCAGCGCGAAAGCTCAAGAGAGCGTAAATCAATACCGATAGACAGCTGGCTGCCACGCCATATCCCAGAAGCGTCAGCTGCCCCATATCGCTATACCCAAGGGCACATCCGACTCCAAGGTACGGCCCCGGAAGAAAGAAGATCCATCGCAAGGACGGTATGGGTGTCTGAAGGTAAGTTCCGTAGAGCGTCAAGCTCATGACAAATCCGATTATTACCACAGCCCCGCTCAATACGGCGCTGCCTGTAATCCGATAGATGGTCACCGTCTCCAACGCAACCGATATCACCAATACGGCGTTAATCATCATCGCGGGCAAAAATGCAGCCAGCATGCTATACGCATAGTTTTGCCCTCCACGTGTTATCGCTATTGCAAACAGAAGAAGGCAAAGCGCACTATATGCTGCGCCAATTATTAAAGCAGACGAAAGTACATGTGCCAGAGCCCCGTTAAAGCAGGCAAGACCTCTTGCTGAAGAAATTCGGTATCCCTCTTCATAGCCGCGCTCCTGTAAAATCGCCAGGCAAACGATGAGCGGAACGAACAGAGAGGTGCCGGCAAAAGCACTGCGCACAAGGGACTCATCGGGTGCAGAAGGATCGATTACATTCCAGCAGAAGCCAATATCCTCCCCAAAAACGCTATTGCCAAAGGCGAGCAACGTTGTTCCGTTTTTTAGAAAGATGCCGAAGAGAAGGCCGAACGCCAGCATAAGCGCAAGACCAAACTTCGCCGGAAACATCCTGTGCAAACGCATCATATCTGCCTTTATAGGATGGATCGCCCGCTTCATAGCGAGACCGCCTTCATCAAGCGCCTGTAATACTCTTTTAGGGACGACGCCTCATCCCTTATGACGTCCATCGATTCCTTTTTCAGCAGTTCGCCGTCATGAAGAAACAGGCAGCTTGTTGCAACCGATGCCAACTCATCCAAATCATGGCTAGAGATGAGCATGGTCTTACCCTGTTCTCGATTCAATCGACCGATAAGGGCCCATATACTCTCGATGCCCAGCGGGTCCAACCCGTTTGCTGGCTCATCAAAAATAAGCAGATCAGTGTCACCCAACAAAGCCGTAGCTATATCCAGCCGCCGTTTCATTCCCAGAGAAAAACTGCTCACGCTCTTTTTCTCTTCGACGTCCAGCCCGACTAGGCTCAAAACGCGAGGAATCTCACGATTCGCATCAAGCCCCCATTCCAAACATCGGATTTGGAGATTCTCAACCGCACTGAGGGATTGGTATGCTCCGCTGGAATCTGGCACATAGCCGACACGCGTCCGCATCAAGCCAAGCTCTCTTTTTGATTTGCCTCCAAAGAGCTCCACGCTCCCCGACGATGGCTCGCAGAGGCCCAAGACGATTTTAATAAGCGTGCTTTTGCCCGCACCGTTTGCACCGACAAGGGCACAGAGCTCAGACTGATGCACCTCGAAGGAAACGTCATGCAAAACGTGCCGTTTCCCGTAGCGTTTTGAAACTTTTGATAGCTTTATCGCTGATGCGTTCATTGGACCCCCGTTCTGCTTGATAGAAAAATCGCTCATATCGTTCCTTCTTTCCTTTATTGTTTTCCATTGCTGTTATTGTTTCTCGATAACTCATATTTGTCAAGATAATCTAAAAGAAGGGACCCGTGTTAGACACGGGTCCCTTCACGCTGATACTTCGTTTTAGTTGTTCGCCTTAAGCTACTCGTCACTCAAATCGACAGCAAAGACTGATGTCGGAAGCGACGCCTCATTGCCTCCGCCGTCCCGCATCTGTCTCACGACATTTTTTGCGCGCTCGACAATAAGCTCCTCAAGCTCTTTCTCGCTCACGCGCTGAATAATATCTCCCGGTTGACAGTCAAGTTCATCGCAAATATCGAGAAGCGTCTTAAGGCGAATAGCTTTAATTTTTCCGTTTCTTAGCTTAGAAATATTAGCCGGAGTATGCCCCGTGGCACGAATCAGATCAGCACTGGTCTTTCCGGTCTTAAGCAGCTGCGTCTCAAGCTCGATGATGAGATAGCTCATGCTTCCTCCTACACAAGCTCGTCAGACTGCTCTTGGAGCAGCGAGGCATAACTCCAGATCACCGAGATACACAGACAGACAGCCGCGCCGATAAGCGACCCCGCATCAAAGGCAACGCCTTGGCAAATCTCAATAACGAAGGAATGAGGCACGACGTAAAGCTCCAGCCCACCAATGGTAAGATTGACCGATCCGTAGGCACCAATAAGCGAAACCGCGGCGTTAACAGCAAAGGCAAGCGCAAGAACACGGATAAGCCGCACATGCGTCTTGGTAAAGGGCGAGACGCCTCGCGAGATGTTACGGCTGATCCCACACAGAACGACAAGCGAAATACCCACGACGAGTGCCAGGCACAGTCCGCTTGGGATAACGATGCACCCGCCATCGAGAAGCGTCACGACGCCGAAAGAATCGACAGAAGCAACGTTTGCAACCGCATACCAGATCACGTAAACAACCAACGCGGCAAAAGCGACGAGCATCCCTGCAAAAACGGCTGCCATGCAAAAGCCAAGCTTCCTGATATTTTCGCCCGCTTTGGCCATACGCTGAACGCTGTTAGACATACACTCACCCTCATCGACTCTATCGTTATTCGAACAGTTTATCGAACAACGATATTGATTGCATGCGGAAAGCCCCGCCAGTGCGCATAGCCCATTCACTAATCAGAAGGGGTGAGAGTGGATTTTTGGACACGTATCGAACGAGAGTGGATAATCTCCCACTTCGAGGCCACCACCGGGCCTAAAACGGGAGATTATCCACTCTCATAGTCATCAAGGCTCGCAAGCTCTTATTCGGCCGCCTCGCGCAGGGCCGACATCGTAGCCGCATATTGCTGCTGCAACGCATGCATTCCCTCGCGAGCGCCGTCAACGGCATCGGCGCCGCGCAGCGCTTCGGTCACCACGACCGCCGGCTCGTACAGATTATCGAATCCCAGGTTCTGGCTCACGCCCTTGAGCGTGTGCGCTGCCATAAACGCTTCCTCGGCGTCTCCTGCCGCCATGGCAGCCTCCAACCTGTCCATGCTCTCGTCATCTAAAAACTTGAGGGCAAAGCGGGCAAGCATTTCCCCGCCCATCAGCCGAGCACACGCGTCATCATAATTAGCGCCGATCTTCTCATACGCCTCACGCATGGAAATCATGGGTTAAAACTCCTTTGGTCAAACTAAATCGTGGGAAACGCGACGACGTCAGCGGGGCGTGCCAACGTCTCGGCAATTTGGTCCTGCACCTCGAGCAGGCAATCGAGAAGCAGCGGGTTAAAGGTACCGCACTTACCGTCCAGGATCATCTGGATAGCCTCCTCGTGCGGGATGGCATCCTTGTACACGCGCACGCTCGTCAGCGCATCGTACACGTCGGCCACCGAAACCACCTGTGCGGCAATGGGAATTTCGTCGCCCTTAAGGCCATCGGGATACCCCTTGCCGTCCCAGCGCTCGTGATGCCAACGCGCAATCTGGTACGCATATTCCATAAGCGCATTGCCGGCGTGATGGCTACCCAGCTCAAGCAACATGTCGGCGCCGATCGTGGTATGCGTCTTCATAATCTCGAATTCCTCGGGCGTAAGGCGTCCGGGTTTGTTGAGAATCGCATCGTCAATCGACATCTTGCCGATATCGTGCAGCGCCGAAGCCAGGGCGATCGTGGAGCGCTCCTCATTGTCGAGGGAGATCGCGCCGCTACGCTGGACCAGACAGCCAAGCAGCAGCTCGGTCAGCTTTTCGATGTTCGTAACGTGCCTGCCGCTCTCGCCGTTGCGAAGCTCCATGACGCCGGCCATGATGTCGATGAGCATGCGACTGTTCTTGACGCGCTCGTTGTACTGCTGGGACAGCAGGTTCGTCAGGCGGCGCTGTTTGGCGTATAGGCGGATGGTGTTGCTTGCACGGCGGCGCACGACACGGGAGTCAAACGGGCGGTTGATATAGTCCGAGGCGCCCAGCTCGTACGCACGCAGAACCATATCATCGGAATCTTCGCTCGAAATCATGATGACAGGCAGATTGTCGATACCCGATCGGCGCGACAGATCGGCCAGCACCTCAAAGCCGCTCATGCCCGGCATGATAATGTCCAGCAGCACGAGCGACAACTCATCGCCATAGCGGTCGACCATGTCGAGCGCCGTACGGCCGTTATCAGCCTCGAGGATGCAATACTCGTCCTTGAGCATCTCGTTGAGAATGACTCGGTTCATCTCGGAGTCATCGACAATAAGCACCAAAGGCTTTTCGCTTTGGAAGGCCTCGATAGAATCGGCATCGGTCACGACCGTACCGGCCTTTGCCTTAGCGCGGCTCAGTAACTGGACAGCGCGGCCAACGCCCTCATCGACCGTCTCGCCATGAATGCGAACGCCACCAACACATGCCGTCAAGCTCACGCGCTCATGGCCCGGAATAATCGTGGCATGAACGGCTTCGGACACCTGATGCAGGCGACGGGTAAAGTCATCGGAGGGAATATTGGGCATGACGACCACAAACTTGTCGCAGCCATAGCGCACAAGCTCGTCAGTCGAACGAATTCCGCTGCGCATGGCTGTCGCCACGGCACCGAGTGCAAGGTCGCCGGCATGACGGCCGCACGTATCGTTGAAGACCCTAAAATCATCAAGGTCAATCACCGCAACGCCGGCATTCATGCGGGCGCTACGGAGCTTTTCCTCGTAATATCGGCGATTGCGCACACTCGTCAGCACGTCGGTGTAGACAAGGTCCTCTTCTGCGGCCTCTTGCTCATCAATCTGACGCACCATCAGCAAGACGTGAGGCTCGCCCTCGACCTTTAGAGGGCGCAGACGGGCGCGGTACTCAACACCATCATTGAGCAGTTGCTCCGACACCTCATTGGAATCTGCCAAGGCCTCAAGACTTGCCTGGCGCAAACAAGGGCAGCGATCGCCGGCGAGCAGGCAGTTGCGCTCGCTCTTAATCTGGTCGGCCGACAGCAAACGCACCACGGGGTAGGTCTTCGCGACACGGGCGACCTCGGCGGCAGCCTCCTCGTCGGTTAGATTGGCCTCGTGATTATTGAGCATATGGGCCCTTTCAATAGTTTCGCATAGTAGCGGTGGGTTCCAAATGCTACCAGAGTAGCACCCTGTCGATGCAGGTAAGCACGTGAATACTGTTACATTTTTATGA
>USLO01000056.1 GCA_900555515.1 uncultured Collinsella sp. | reverse complement strand
TGGCTGATGCCCTGGCTCACGACGTAGTCCAGGTCGCCGTCGCGCAGGGCCTGCTGCAGGCGCTTTTTGCCGGTGGGATTGATGCGCTCGCCGATGACGGCGATTTTGTGGCCATCGCAGGGGAGGTCCACCACGGTCTGGGCGCTTGTGACCGACATGCTGGGCTTGCGGTGGCGCGGACTGGGCGTGTGGGTGTCGATGAGGGTGCGAAGTGCCGCCATGTGCGTCGGCGTGGTACCGCAGCAGCCGCCCACGACGCTCACGCCGTCGGCGATCATGCCGGCGACGGCCTCGGCGTACTCGGGTGCCTGGATATCAAAGACGGTGTTGCCGTCGTCGTCCACATGGGGGAGTCCCGCATTGGCCTGCACCATAACGGGTTTGTCGGTAACGGTGAGCATGCGCACAGCGAGTCCTCGGAGCTCGGCCGGTCCTTGGCTGCAGTTGATGCCCAAAACGTCGGTGCCGATGGCATCGAGCGTGATGGCGGCAACCTCGGGACTCGTGCCCAGGAAGGTGCGGCCGTCCTCCTCAAAGGTCATGGTGGCAAAGACGGGCAGGTCGGAGTTTTCGCGGCAGGCGAGGACGGCCGCCTTGATCTCGGCAAGGTCGGTCATGGTTTCGATAATAAAGAGGTCCACACCCGCGGCGACGCCGGCGCGCACTTCCTCGGCAAAAAGGTCGTAGGCCTCGTCAAAGCTGAGGGTGCCTAAGGGACGAAGCAGCGCGCCGATGGGGCCGATATCGCCGGCGACGTAGCGGGCGCCGGCCTCGCGGGCGCAGGTGACGGCCGCGGCAAAGACGTCTGCCACGGTGGCAGCACCGTCGAGCTTGTGGGCGTTGGCGCCAAAGGTGTTGGCGGTGATCACGTCACAGCCAGCCTCGACATATTGACGTTGGATATCGGTGATAACCTGGGGCTCCTCAAAGTTGAGCAGCTCGGGCAGGGCGCCGGCCTTCATGCCGGCCGCTTGCAACATGGTGCCCATGCCGCCGTCGAACAGCAGGTGTCCCGTGCCCTCGATGGCCGCACGCAGGCGATCGTCCTTAATGCGCAGGTCGTCGATCGTGCGCGTCTTGTACGTGGCACCGTTGCGACGTGCGGCATCAACGGGTGCCGCCAATGCAGTGCCGTCAGAATCATGAGTGATAAGCGGAGTAAACATCGAGGGCTCCTAATGGCTGGAATAGCAGGTGGTGTGGGCGGCGCGGAAGCGGCAGTGCTCGCGCATGCGGCAGATATTGCAGGTGGGGCGGGTCTGGGCGTCGTGGACCTCGCCGTCAAACAGACCGATCACCGCGGTCACGCTTTTGGTGGGCATGAGCAGGCTGGTGGGCGTGACGGTCAGGCCGATGAGCCGCGTGGCGTTGAGCGCATTGACGATCGAGCGCTGGGCCGAGAGCGGGCAGTCGCCGTAGCCGGGACTAAAGCGCCAGTTGCCGGCGAGCCCGTGTGCGGCGGCCGCAGCCTTGACCTGCTGGTCCATCTGCTCGACGGCGGCTTCTACATAGGCAGAGCATGCGGCGTCGAGCACGGCGCCTTCCAGGGGTTGCTGAGCTCCGGTGGTTCGCAGACGGCGTTCGGCAGACATCCCGAGGGTACATGCCATGAGCGCCGCCAGGCGGGCGTCCTTAAGGTGGCGATAGATATCGCGACCTCGCAGCTCAACGTTGGTGCCGACCAAGCGAATGCAAGGCTCACTTTGTTCGTCCACGCCCGTGGCATCGACGGCAAATACGCGGCGCACGCCACGGGGCTCAATGTCAAGTTCCAGACGCTCGACCACAAGCTCAATACGTCGTGACAGCTCGGGCTCAATCTGCTGGCCGCCGTAGCCTAGATACCGCAGCATTTCGGCACGGTCGACACGGGGATGGTGCGCAGCATCGACACGGTAAAGTGCCGGCGACGCAAGGTCGGCCGGCACTTCGACAGTGGTTGTATCGATGTGCGGTTTTTCCATTACCCCAGGCGCTCCATAATGGTCGCGGCGATTGCAGGACGGTTCATAGTGTACAGGTGCAGGCCGTCGGCGCCGTGCTCCTTGAGGTCGCAAAGCTGGCGGGCTGCATAATCTACACCAGCTGCCTGCAGGCTCTCGGGGTCATTCTCGTACTTGGCGAGAATCTTGATGACAGGGGAGGGCAGCGACGCGCCGCACATAAAGACCATGCGGCTGATTTGCGACTTGCCCATAAACGGCATGATGCCCGCGGTAATGGGCACGGTGATGCCGGCCTTGTCGGCAAGATCGCGAAAACGGTAGAAGCACTCGTTATCAAAGAAGAGCTGCGTCACAAAGAAGCTCGCGCCGGCGTCCTGTTTTTGCTTGAGGTGTTCGACCGAGAGGTTGAGATCCTCACAGGCAATGTGGCCCTCGGGGTAGGCTGCGGCGCCCACGCAAAAGCCGGCGTCGACGAGCTCGGGGATGAGGTCGCGGGCGTAGGCGTAGTCGGAGGCGGGCTTGTCGTCCTCGGTTGCGCCGGCAGGGAGATCGCCACGCAGGGCCAGGATGTTTTCTACGCCGGCGGTGCGATACTCGTCGATCTTGGCGGCGATATCGGCATGCGAGCGGCCCACGCAGGTAAGGTGTGCCACCGAGGGCGTGTCGAATTCGCTCGTAATCATATGCGCGATGGGGGCGGTGGTGGCGCCGTTGCCCGAGCCGCCAGCCGAGCAGGTGACCGAGACAAAGCTCGGCGAAAGCTTGCACAGATTGCCTGCCACTTCGCGAGCCGTGTCGAGGGTCAGCTCGCCCTTGGGCGGGAACATCTCAAACGAAACGGGCGCGGTGCCCTGGGATGCTGCCTGCTTAAAAACCTCGTCGACGCGCATATCGTGCTCCTCTAGATACGTAATAGTGTGATGTGTTGTAAGGATTCTACAGCACCACTGTGCCACGGTGGAGTTTCACTCGCTATTTGAGGATACCAATCAAAGATGCCTTGCTATCGGCTTTATCTATAACAGAGCGGCTAATCTAGGCACGGACTATAAAGACTGGTATCTGATGCAAAATACCAGTTAATAGAGCTCCATCCCAAATTGACTACCCTTAAACCATGGAGAGAGGTCTGCAATTTATGCAGTTGATTGGCTGTTGAGGGTGGCAACGCCGCCTCGATAGGGTAACCTCATTGATTGGTTTCGCGACAGCAACATAACGGTAATGTCGCGGAAACACGGCGAGCCTAAGCTATGACTCGTTCGTTAGTAATCAACACCGCTTCTCACGCGGTGCCGATACGAAGGGAGTTCCGTATGGCCGAACTTACTGACCGCTTCGGGACCATGGTGTTCTCTGAGGAAGTCATGAAGGACTACCTCCCCAAGGACATTTGGAAGCGCCTTGCTGCAACCCTCGAGGGCGGTGAGCCGCTCGACCTGGATGTGGCCAACGCCGTTGCCCATGCCATGAAGGTCTGGGCCATCTCCAAGGGCGCGACGCACTACGCGCACTGGTTCCAGCCGCTTTCGGGCATTACTTCCGAGAAGCACGACAGCTTCCTGGAGCCCAACCACGACGGCACCGCCATTACCAAGTTTACGGGCAAGAACCTCATCCAGGGCGAGCCCGATGCCTCGAGCTTCCCCAACGGCGGCCTGCGTGCTACCTTCGAGGCCCGTGGCTACACCGCTTGGGACCCCACTAGCCCCGCCTTTATCAAGGACGATGTCCTGTGCATCCCCACGGCTTTCTGCTCCTACACGGGCGAGGCCCTGGACAAGAAGACCCCGCTGCTGCGTTCCATGACTGCGCTCTCGCGTGAGTCTAAGCGCGTTTTGGCGCTGTTCGGTAAGACCCCCAAGAAGGTCGTTCCTTCCGTGGGTGACGAGCAGGAGTACTTCCTGATCAAGAAGGACGCTTACCGCAAGCGCAAGGACCTGGTCATCACCGGCCGCACCCTCTTTGGTGCTGCTCCCTGCAAGGGCCAGGAGCTCGAGGAGCACTACTTTGGCGCTATTCGCCCCACCGTCTCGGCCTATATGAAGGACCTGGACGATGAACTGTGGGCGCTCGGCATTCCCGCCAAGACCAAGCACAACGAGGTTGCTCCCTGCCAGCATGAGCTTGCCCCCGTCTATGGCGAAGTCAACGAGGCCATCGACCAGAATCTGGTCATGATGGAGAAGATGAAGCTCATCGCCTCCCGCCACGACTTGGTCTGCCTGCTGCACGAGAAGCCCTTTGAGGGCATCAATGGTTCGGGCAAGCACAACAACTGGTCGCTTGGCACCGAGTCCGAGAACCTGCTCGATCCGGGCGACACCCCGCTCGACAACCTGCAGTTCATCGTCTTCCTCACCGCGGTGATCGAGGCCGTCGATAACTATCAGGAGCTCCTGCGTGCCTCTGTTGCCTCGGCCGGCAACGATCATCGTCTGGGCGCCAATGAGGCTCCTCCGGCGATTATGTCCATCTTCCTGGGCGACCAGCTTACCGAGGTCGTCGAGAAGATCATCGATGGCAAGGCTTCCGTTCATGCCACGCGCGGCGTGCTCGACCTGGGCGCCGATACCCTGCCCAAGCTGATGCAGGACAACACCGACCGCAACCGCACCTCCCCGTTTGCCTTTACTGGCAATAAGTTCGAGTTCCGTGCCTGCGGCTCCGAGCAGAACGTCTCCGACTCCAACCTGGTGCTCGATGCCGCCGTGGCCAAGTCGCTCAAGTCCTTCGCCGACGCGCTTGAGGGTACGCCCGAGGATGAGTTCCAGGACGCTGCGCTCGAGTACTGCAAGAAGGTCCTGACCGACCACCAGCGCATCCTCTTTTCCGGCGATGGCTACTCCGACGAGTGGCCCGTCGAGGCCGAGAAGCGCGGCCTTGCCAACAACAAGACCACGGCCGACGCCCTGCCCGCCTTTGTTTCCGATAAGGCCATTGCGCTCTTTGAGGAGACGGGTGTCCTGACCAAGGCCGAGGCCCAGTGCCGTTACGACTGCAAGCTCGAGAAGTACAACAAGCTCATGAACATCGAGGCCACCACGATGGTTCGCGAGGCGCGTCGTACCTATCGCCCGGTCATTACCGCCTACGCCACCAAGGTCGCTAAGGGCCTCGAGACTATTCGTGCCGCCGGTGCCGAGGCCGCCATGCAGTGCGAGCAGAACACGCTCAACAAGCTCTGCAACGGCATCACCGCCATCAACGACTCTATCAAGGCGCTCGACGCCGTGCATCAGAAGGCCGAGGCCCTCGATGGTCAGGAGCAGGCCAATGTGTACGCACACGAGGTCGTTCCCGCTATGGATACGCTGCGCGCCGCCGTGGATGCCATGGAGGAGATCGTGGCCGCCGACTACTGGCCGGTCCCGACCTACGACGACATCCTGTTCTACGTGTAACAGACACGATTGATTTTGTGTGTGAAGGGGTCTCGCCTGTGCGAGGCCCCTTTTTTGTCGCCCGGGTCGTCTTTGAACATGCTGTCGAGCGAGCGTTTCGCGCGGGGCATCTTGAAAGTTGTAACCTGTTTTGGCATGCGGATGTTTCGGGCATTTGTTCATAAAGGGGAGGATTATCCGATGAAGGTATTCGATATCGTGTTTAGCCCGACGGGTGGAACGGAAAAGGTGTCTGGCTACATTGCCAATGCGTTGGATGGGGAAACCGTTGCTGTGGATCTGGCCGATAGCGGGCTGGGGTTTCGTACGGTTGCGATGACAAAAGAGGATGTAGCCGTAATCGCGGTGCCCTCGTATGGCGGACGAGTCCCAGCTGTGGCCGTGGAGCGCTTGGGAATGGTGCGAGGGAACGATGCGCGGGCGGTTCTGGTTTGTGTTTACGGAAATCGCGCGTATGAGGACACGCTGGTCGAGCTTGAGGACGCGGCAAAGGGCGCGGGCTTTCGGGTGATTGCGGCGGTTTCTGCCATCGCCGAGCATTCTATTGTTCGCCAGTTTGCCGCCGACAGACCAGATGCGCAGGACGCGGCACAGCTTGCTGGGTTTGCGGATCAGATTCAGCAAAAGATATCTGCAGGAGATGCTTCCGAGCCGACTATTCCGGGTAATCGTCCCTATAAGAAGGTTGGGGGCACCGGTATGGTGCCTAAGGCCACAAAGGAGTGCACCGCTTGCGGAGCTTGCGCCGCAGCGTGTCCCGTTGGCGCTATCGATAAAGACGACCCCAAGCGGGTGGACAAAAAGGCCTGCATTTCATGCATGCGCTGCGTTGCCGTGTGTCCGCGGGGCGCGCGTGGGCTAAATCCTGTCATGCTCTCTGCGGCTACCAAGATGTTGAGCAAAGCCTGCTCTGAGCGAAAAGAATGCGAGCTGTTTATCTAGCGCAGGGGCATTGAGTACTTTTCGTCTTATAACGGCAAAAAGAACGAACCCGTCGGACCTTACATCCGGCGGGTTCGAACATTTTAAAGTTGGTGCCCCCAGCGGGATGTCCGCGTGCGGCTGGCACCGCCCGCTTCCGCTGCGTCGCTCCGCTCCTTGCGTGCTGCGCTGGAAAACGCTCACGCGTTTCCTCAGCTCCGCACCCTGTCGGGTTCGAATCCCGGCGCATGGGTAGCAAAAAGCCCGCTACCGCGAGGGTAACGGGCTCTTCAATTCAAATGGTGCCCCCAGCGGGATTCGAACCCGCGATATCCACCTTGAAAGGGTGGCGTCCTTGGCCGCTAGACGATGGGGACAGCGGGAAAGAGTATAGCAGACTTTTTTGCCGGCGCGTATATCGTTGGCAAACTGGAAAACCACCACATAGGAGCTGGCTCTCTATCCCGATTTTCAAATATCTCAATCTGTAACATCTGGGCGGGCAAATCGGCTCTATGTGTTACAGATCGAGACAAAAGGCAGACGTCGGGACGAACATCTCATTCTGTAACAGTAAGACGACTTTTAACGGTCTAGATGTTACAGATTGAGACAAACAGCTGGGATGGGGCAAAACCACCACAAAGGTGCCTGTCCCCTTTGTGGTTGTGAGGTGCTAGGGGAGGAGCTTCATGGCGGCGTCGTGGGCGGCGTGCTCGTAGGTGTCGTCGAGGGGCGTGAGCGGCAGCAGAGCGTTGGCCTGTGCGTCGCCGCGCCGTTCGAGGGCGTGCGCGATCAGCCAGTCGGCGAGCTCGGGGTTCTTGGGCAGTGCCGGTCCGTGCAGGTACGTACCGATGACGCCCTTGTAGATGAGACCCTCAAAGCCATCATCGCCGTTGTTGCCGGTGCCCGTGACGACGGACGTTCCGAGCGGCGTGGCATCGGCGTCCAAAAGCGTGCGGCCGCCATGGTTCTCGAATCCCACAAAGGGCTCAGGTGCCAGGTCGGTTTTGACGGCTACGTTGCCGATCAGGCGATTGGCGCCGCGCACGGTCTCGGCGGCAATGACGCCCAGGCCCTCAATGCGATCGTCGCCCATGTAGTACGAACGGCCGAGCAGCTGATAGCTGCCACAGATGGCAAGCAGCGAGCCGCCATCCTCAACATAGGCCGCGACCTTGTCTTTTTGGGCGAGCAGCTCGTGTGCCACGGCTAGCTGGTCGCGGTCGGAGCCGCCACCCATCATGACGATATCGGCATCGGTCAAATCAAGCGTTTCGCCCATACGGACCTCGTCTACACGCACGGGAATGCCACGCCAGGCGCAGCGGCGCTCGAGGGCGATGACGTTGCCGCCGTCGCCGTAGAGGTTAAGGGCATCGGGATACAGGTAGACGATGCGCAGCGGGCGCGAAAGCTCGACTGGCGCGATGCCGACAGGAAGAGCGCTGCCGTCGGCACGGGCTACGGCGCGCCCGGCAACAGCGTCGGCGGTGGAGCCTTTCAGCCCGTCGAGCTCCTTGACCAGCGGCGGGAAGGCCGTGTAGTTGGCGACGGCGTAGAAGGTGTCATCGGCGGCCTCGTCTGCCACGGCGCCAATTGCCTGCGCGACGTCCGAGATAATCGCGGCATCGATGCCGGCGTACTTGAGGCGCACCTGCATGTCGTGCGCACGCGTGCCTCCGGCAAAGGCGACAAGCCCTGGGGTATCTGCGATGCGCTCAAAGTCGACGTCGTAGATCCACGATACATCGTGTCCGTCGGCGTCGTTGTCGTTAAGGAAGAAAGCGCAGAGTCTGCCGCCTGCCGTCTTGATGGACTGAATCTGGCGATCGAAGCCTACGGGATTCTTGGCCAGGTTGGCCTCGACGGTGCGGCCGGCGATATCCCAGCGGCCCATGCGTCCCCCGGCGGGGACGTAGGCATCGAGCGTGGGCTGCAGATGCGCCGGGTCCACGCCCAACTCATGTGCGGCAAAGAATGCAGCGGCAACGTTATAGACCATGTACAGACCGTTGTAGCGTGTGGCGATGTGTGCGCTAGCCGCGTCGGGCGCAGATCCAAAGACCAGGTCAAAGCCGTAGCCGTCGCAGCCGAGCTCCACGCCCGTCACACGGCGGACCAGTGCGGGGCGTGCCCAACCGCACGAGGGGCAATGGTAGGCGCCGAGTTGACCATACTGCACATAGTCGTACTCCAACGGGGCGTTGCACTGCGAGCAAAAACGTGAGTCGCTAATACGGTCGGACTCGGTGTTGGTGGCGCCGTCGATGCCAAAGGCAATACTCGCGTTGGGAACGCGCGCGGCAATCGAGGCGCACAGCGGGTCGTCGGCGTTGTAGATAAGCGTTGTCGTCGGAGAGAGCTCCAACGCATGGGCGATGACGTCTTGGGTATGGTCGATCTCGCCGTAGCGGTCTAGCTGGTCGCGGAACAGGTTGAGCAGCACAAAGTACGTCGGCTTGAGCTTGGGCAGGACGCGTACGGTGTAAAGCTCATCGCATTCAAAAACGCCCACGCGCTTGCCGCCGCCGGCTCGCTTGAGGCCGCTGCGCGCCTCGAGCAGTGCGCCCACCACGCCCGGCTCCATGTTGTTGCCGGCACGGTTGCACACCACGGTGGCACCGCTGGCAGCAACGGCGTCGGCGATGAGGTTGGAGGTGGTGGTCTTGCCGTTGGTGCCGGTGATCACCACGCTGCGGTCGACAAGGCCGGCAAGGTCGCTCAGCAACTCGGGGTCGATCTTCATGGCGATGCGGCCGGGGAGTACGCCACCCTGGCGCTTAAGGACGGAGCGCAGCCCCCAGCGGGCGATATCGCTCGAGGTGCAGGCGAGAGATGAGCGGAGGTTCATGAAACCGTTCCTAACGTAAACGACATGGTCGGGTCGAGTGCGTCACTAAAAACCGTAGCGGCGCGCAAATTCCTGGGCAAGCTGCGATACGTCTTCGCAGGCATTGGCCCAGGGGGCAAAGTCTGGAGTGTCCGAGATAATGCCGTCCGCTTCCCAAACGGCCTGGTGCGAAAGATCCCAGGGATCGCGTGGCTCGGGCCGGCAGGGAAGGTACGGTGTCTGGTACATGGGATTCAGCAAGAAGAACGCGCCGCCCTCGCAGCGGTTAGCGAACTCACGCAGCGCACGCACCGCCGGACGCATCTTGTTCGTTTTGAACAGCAGAATCGTGCGGGCGAGCAGGTACCAGGGGGAGTTCTCGAGTGCATCAGCTCCCACCTGTTCCTCGAGCTGGTGCGCTAGGGCAAAAAAGCCGTCCTGGTCTTCCAGACGAGCGAGGGCGAGCAACACGGTGCCTGCGGCTCGGGTGGGGTAGCCTTCCGCCTTAAGGACGCGGCGGGCGTAGTTGGCAGCAGCGCGGTAGCGGGCACTCGCCATGCACAGCTGCGAGATGGCCTCGAGTGTGTGAAGCCACCCGATAAGAGCCGGCTCGCTCACGGTAAGGTCTGCTGCGGTGACACCGTCGGCCAAAACATTATTGGCCCAGTAGTGTGGGGCCTCCATATCGAACCCGGGCACGCTTTGCTGCAGGTAATCGGCCGTGGTCGCCTCGAGCTTCATCAGGTCGCCCAGGCAGGCGTCAACGGGCGTGTCGGCCAGGATGATGGCGAGCAGCTGGGCATCGAGGACATACGCATCGATGCGGACGATCTTGAGCAGCTCATCGCGCATGTCGTCGAACAGACGATTGCGCGTCTGTTCAAACTCCTCATCGCTGCCCATGTCCTCGATGCGATGGAGCTCGTCGAGCAGGTGGCGGTGGACGCCGGCATAGGACAGCAGCGCTTGGGCATGCTCGGACTGCGCATACTTTTGAGGATTCGCGCTAATGTCGTTATGGACAAGTTCGCGTGCTGCATCGGTGAGTTCGGGGTGCGACGCAACGTAGGTGCGCTCCAGGTAGGCGGGGATGTAGACGCTCGGATCCATTAGAGGTCCCCTCCCTTAAATGGAAGCCCCTGCTCGGCTGCGCGCAGGATGCGCTCATCGATTTGGGAACGCACGATGTCGTTGGTGGCGACCCAGGCGGCAAAGCTGGCGTTGTCGGGCGCGCCTAGGCCCTCCTGCAGCACCGG
>USLO01000055.1 GCA_900555515.1 uncultured Collinsella sp. | reverse complement strand
TAGCAGCTCACGCCCTCGCGCTTGGCCCACTTGCGGCGCAGACGGGCATTCTTGCGCAGGCGGTTGGCGAACTGCTCGGACTCCGGGATGAGCACGGGCAGCGGCTTGCCGTCGCCCAGGTCGAGCGTGGCAGCAGGTTCGGGCATGGGGGTGTTGGCGGCTTCGTTTTCGGCGTCCGCGGTCTGCGCCTCGGTGTTTGCGCTGGCCGCAGCCTCAAACGCTGCGGCGGCGTGGTCGAGCGAGGGCCAAACCTCAAGAGCCGCCTCCTCGTTATTGGGCATGACGGCGATGGAGCGCGCAGGCTCGGCATGGAGCGCGCGGGCCATAAGTCCATCGCGGGTGAGCGCGGCGACCGGCGCGGCGGCAAGCTCGGGCGCGCGGCGCAGCTCGCCGATGAGTGTCATGGCGTCGTGCATGAGCGAAAGCGGGGTCTCGGTGGTATCTGCGACCACGGCGGCACCGGCGACGGCGCCTGCATGGTCCAGCACGGTGGCGGGCTTGGCGGCGCAAAAGTCGACAAAACGCTTGTAGCCGGCACACTTGACCATGCGCTCGGCAGTCTTGCGGGCGGCGGGGTCGATGTCTACGGCCACGATGCGCGCCTGCCGCTCGTGCGCTGCCGCCTCGCGCTCGCGCGCCTCGGCAAGCAGCTGCTCCCACAGGGCGGCATCATGCAGCTGCCAGCCCTCAAAACCCCAGTGCTCGCGTGCAAAACCCGGGGCGCGGTCAGTCAGAATGTTCACGGCTTCCAGCAGCAGACCGCCGCCGGCGCACGAGGCGTCGATCAGCGTAGGCAGGGCTTCGTTCTCGTACTCGTCGGCCGTCAGCTCGCGCTCGCACAGTGCGGTCCAGCTGATCTGCGCCAGCACCAGGGCGGCGTAGTCGGGGCGCAGCACGTGCGCGCCCTCGCCGGCGCGGGTTGCTGCGGGCGGCAGGCGCTTAAACAGCGGGTCGCCCGAAAGGTCCAGGCTAATGCTCGCGCGGCGCTGGCGCAGCGAAAGCAGTAGGTGAACATCGGGGTCGGCGGCATCGACGTCGGCGCGACGGCCCGTGGTCTCGGCCAGGCGGTCGCACAGCGCGTCCTTGGCGCGCAGGGCCGAGAAGCGCGTGTTGCGCAGCTGCTCGGTCACGCCGCGGGCGGTGATGGCGATGGTGGCGCCGGGGCGGACGATGCTCTCCCAGGCGATGTCGTAAACGCTATCGTACAGTTCATCGGCATCCTGCGCCTCAAAGCGCCCGAGTACCACGAACACGCGGCTCGCCAGGCGCGACCACAGACAGGCGCGGTAGCCTTCTTCGAGCTCGCCCTCAAACGTAGCACGGCCCTTCAGCCGGCGAACATGCGAAAGTCCGAGGCGTTTAAGCTCATCGGCGAGTGCGGACTCAAAGCCCTCGGGGCAGCTTGCGTAAAATTCCATGGGTGACCTCTCTGGTTGCGTCGCTCCATTATATGATGGATGCTTCGTTTGCCCTTATCCTCGAAAGGAACCCATATGATTGATGCGTGTCCCGAACTCGCTGTGCTCTTTTTTGACGTGGACGGCACGCTGACGTCGTTCGATCCCGACAACATGACCGACAAGGACTTTTCGGCGGTTCGCCCCTCGCAGGCGGTCGTCGAGGCGTTTCATCGTCTGCGCGATGCGGGACACAAGGCGTTTATCTGCACGGGTCGCCCCCTGTGGCTCATCGCCGATAGCTTGCGTGCGCTCGACCCCGCGGGCGTCGTTGCCATGGCGGGCGCCACGCTCGAGGTCGAGGGCCGCGTGGTGTATGAGGACTGCTTTGACGAAGACATTGTTGAGGAGCTTGCACGCCGTATGGCCGCGGCAGGGATTGAAGCCTTTTTCGAGACCAACGTGGCTACTTTTGCCCTGGAACCCGCGGGTGTTGAGCAGTCGTCTCTGATCGGCACTTCTGTGGTGCACAGCACCGAGGAAATGCGCGTCGACGGCCGTCTGCGCGTGGGCAAGGTAGGCATCGTCGCGAGCGACCTGGCTCGCGTAGCCAATGATGATGGCTTTATCGATCGCGAGTTTGAGCTGTGCAACACCGGTGGTCAGAATCGCGAGCTGAGCCCCAAGGGCATCGACAAGGGCGTGGGCGTGGCGCGAGCGCTGGAATACCTGGGTCGCACCGGCAACGCGCGCACCTTTGGCTTCGGCGACTCGGGTAACGACCTGGGCATGCTCGCTGCGGTCGAGACGGCTGTCGCCATGGGCAACGCCATGCCCGAGGTCAAGGCGGTCGCCGACTACGTGACCGACGATGTCGCACACGACGGTACCGTCACCGCCATGCGCCACTTTGGGTTGATCTAATAAATGGCCGGGTCGCCCGCAGTGGGGCGACCCGGCCATTTGAGCTATTTTGCAATATAGAGCTTGGGATGACTGCGACTGCTCTCGATCGCCGCCGTCATGATGCCCTCGTCGTCTCCATCAACGATGATGCCATCGAGGTCATCGATTTGCGCGGACTGATAAAAACTGGTCTTGTTGAACTTTCCCTGGTCAACCATCATATAGCCCTGGTTTGAGTTGGTCAGGTACATATGCTTAATCATGGCCGAGAAGTCGTGCTCGACGGTAAAGCCGTGGTCGGGGTGGAATCCGTCGGCACTGACAAACGCCTTGTCGGCATGTAGTTTGCTCATGCAGTCGAGCGTTAGTGCGCCCGCGAGATAGAGGTGGCCCTTGCGCACGGAGCCGCCCAGCAGCACTACCGAAGCATTGGGGAGATTGAAGCTGGCGTAGTTCGCGATTGCAAGATCGCCGGTGATAATGGTGATCTCATGCTTGTCGATGAGGGCTTTAGCGAAGTAAAAGCCTGTGGTGCCGATATCAATTACCAGAACATCGCCATCATCAACAAGAGCTGCTGCGGTTGCGGCGATGGCCTCCTTGGCCTCGACTTGGACATTGATGCGCTCCTCGGGATACGAGATTGCGTTGGAGCGAGAAAGCGATACCGCTCCGCCGCGTACGCGACGCAGCTTGCCTTCGGATTCCAGTGAGACGAGGTCGTGTCGTGCGGTGACTTCCGAAACCGAAAAACGGCGAACGATGTCGGATACCGAGATATTTGGCTTTTCGGCCAGCCAATTCATGATAAATCGCTGACGCTCGGCCGGTGAAAGGTCTGAAGTAGATGCCATATGCCGCTCCTTTTGAACAAAAGGCAAAAGATGCGCCTTTCGTAATCGAAATATAACGTATCGATATGAAAAGAACAAGGCAAATTCGAATGAATCGAATGAACGGAATGGCATGTCCCAAATGCATGCGTAGTAGATAGTTTGCACGTAGACGGGCTATAAAGAGTCTCATTCTGAAGGCGCCGCCCAAAAGAAGCACGTTCACACCCGATATTCGACCGTTCACGGAAAGTTGACAATTGATCTTTCGATAGCTTTTGAAATGGTTTATAAAAGAAAACCGAAAGCTTTTGAAACAAAGAAGAAGGCTTTCGATAGCAATAGCGTTAAATGAGAAAGGACCGAACATGGCAATCAAGGTGTTTGCCGACGGCGCTAACCTCGAGGGCATGCTTGACATGCATGACAATGGCAACGTTCAGGGCTTCACGACCAATCCTTCCCTTATGAAGGCCGGCGGCGTGACCGACTACCGCGCTTTTGCCAAGACGGTTCTTGAGCACATTACCGATGTCTCGGTCTCTTTTGAGGTTTTCGCTGATGACGAGGCTGGTATGGAGGCCGAGGCTCGCGAGATTGCAACCTGGGCAGACAACGTCTATGTTAAGATTCCGGCGCTCAACACCAAGGGCGAGTCCACTGCCGCGCTGGTCAAGCGCCTTTCTGCCGACGGCATCAAGGTGAATGTCACCACTATCTTCACGCCCGAGCAGGTCGACGAGTTCGTCGATGCCGTTTCTGCCGAGACCCCCTCTATTCTGTCCATCTTTGCCGGTCGCATTGCCGATACCGGCGTCGATCCGCTGCCCCTCATGGCGGAGTCCGTAAAGAAGGCTGCCGTTAAGCCTGCTGCCGAGGTTCTCTGGGCGTCTACGCGCGAGGTTCTCAATATCTTCCAGGCGGAGTCCGTTGGATGCCAGATCATTACGGTCCCCAATGCCATTCTTGCCAAGCGCAAGAATTTCGGGAAAGATTTGCTTGAGTACTCGCTTGATACGGTCAAGGGCTTTGCCCGCGACGTTCAGGCGCTTGGTTTTCATATCTTGCCCGAGGAGTAGGGGACGAGCATGCTGACCGATCTTCTTAAACCCGAGCTTGTTGCCTGCCACGTCGAGGCCTCCGACTGGGAGGAAGCGATCAGGGCATGCGGTAAGTTGCTCGTAGACGCTGGCAAATGCGACCAGAGCTATGTTGACGCCATGATTTCATCGGTTCACAAATTTGGCCCCTATATGGTCTTGGAAGAGGGTATCGCCATGCCCCACGCCCAGGCAGATGGCAATGTGAGTGAAGCGGGAATCTGTATCGTCACGCTTGACCCTGCCGTTGCGTTTGGACACGAGGATTTCGATCCGGTTCACGTGCTCGTGGGTATTTGCGCACCCGACCCCAAGGCTCATCTTGGCTGCTTGGCGGAGCTTTCGCAGATGTTCGAGGACGAAGACTGCGTTGCCAAGCTCAGCGCATGCGATACGCCCGAGCAGGTTTTGGAGACCATGCGTTCATTCTTTTAGGCCTTAATGGCACGGCGATGCGTCGCCGCTTTTGGATAGACGGAAAACCGTCACGTGTAGGAGAGGAAGGTTGCCATGCATATCATCACCGTATGCGGAAACGGCATCGGGTCTAGCCTGATGCTCGCTGGCAAAGTCGAGGAGCTTTGCGAGGAGGAGGGCATCAAGGCCGACGTTGAGTCTATGGACCTGAACGGTGCTTCTTCCGCAAATCCGGATCTGTTCATCACCGTTAAGGAACTCGCTCCCGAGCTCCACGGCAACGTTGTGATCGTTCGCAGCTATGTGAACAAGAAGAAGATCCGCGAAGACGCCCTCGAGGCAATCAAGGCGGCCGCCGCTAACGCCTAAAGCGGCACAAAAAAGGGCGGTTCCCTGTGGAAGAGGGAAACGCGCCCACGTTAGAGAGAAAGGAAGCGCAGATGCAAGCCATCCTTCCCATACTTGAGTTTATCCAATCGATTCTGACCAAGCCAGCATGGATCATGGGTCTATTTGCCTTTGTGGGCCTTGTCGCGCTTAAGCGTCCTGCCCACAAGGTGATGACGGGCACCCTGAAGCCCATTCTGGGTTACATCATGCTGTCTGCCGGCGCCGCTGTTGTTCAGGAGAACCTTGCTCCGCTGGGTACCTTCATCGAGACCGGTTTCCACATCACCGGCGTCGTGCCCAACAACGAGGTCGTCGTTTCGATGGCTCAGAGCGTCCTCGGCGTTCAGACCATGATGATCCTGATTCTCGGCTACGTCGTGAACATTATCATTGCCCGCTTTACCAAGTTTAAGTACATCTTCCTGACGGGCCATCACAGCATGTTTATGGCCTGCCTGCTGTCTGCCGTTCTGCAGGCATCTGGCTTCCAGGATGTCCAGCTTGTCATCGTGGGTGGCATGTTCCTGGGCCTCGTGAGCGCTATGCTTCCCGCCGTTGGTCAGCGTTTCACCGAGAAGGTTACCGATGGCGATGAAATCGCCATGGGCCACTTCGGTTCACTCGCCTATTACATCTCCGCTGCAGTCGGTACGCTTTTTGCTAAGGACGCCGAGGAGAACAGCACCGAGAAGATCGAGGTTCCCGAGAAGTTCTCCTTCCTGCGCGACACCACCATCTCCACGGCTCTTACCATGGCCTTCTTCTACTTGGTTACCGCTTTCGCCGCTTACATCGCAGATCCTGCGGTCGTTACCAAGACCGCTGGCGGCGACAATGTAATCGTCTATGCCCTGACCTGTGCCCTGTCCTTCGCCGTTGGTGTCACCATCGTCTACAACGGCGTTCGTATGATCCTCGCCGACCTGGTCCCGGCTTTCCAGGGCATCTCCAACAAGCTGATCCCCGGCGCCATCCCCGCCGTCGACTGCGCCGTCTTCTTCCCCTATGCTCCCACCGCCGTCATCCTCGGCTTTGTCGCTTCCTTCATCGGTGGCGTGGTCGGTATGTTCATCGTGGGCGCTACCCTGGGCATCTTCATCATCCCGGGCATGGTTCCCCACTTCTTCTGCGGTGCTACCGCAGGCATCTACGGCAATGCTACCGGCGGTCGCAAGGGCGCAGCTCTTGGCGCTTTCGTCAACGGCCTGCTCATCACCTTTGCCCCGGCCCTGCTCCTGCCCGTTCTTGACGTCTTTGGCTTCAAGAACACTACGTTCGGCGACTTCGATTTCTCCGTCATTGGTATTACGCTCGGCCGCGCTGCCGAGGCCTTCGGTACCACCGGTGTCTACGCGATTCTCGCTGTCCTTCTGGTCGTCGCCTTCGTCCCCAACTTCATCCACACCAAGGGTGCTGTGATCAATCACGTTGAGGAAGAGTAATCCAGGCGTACGTTAAGCCCTAATCGGGCGGAGCTCCGATAACCGGCTCCTACACGGAAGCGGTGACGTCTCAAATGAGGCGTCACCGCTTTTGGTTTGGAGTGGTTATGAAAACGTGTTGACAAAGCGTCGTCTCTGCGCCGCGCACGGAATCAACCGCGATGACCAGAAAAACGTTTTGCCGCTGGGGTGTCGATATAAAAATGGTAAAACTGCAAAACCGTTCGTCGAGAAGATAAAACCCGCAGCTCACGCCTTGATAAACGTAGGTAAAGTGTTTAGCAGTTCAACGCCCGCGTGCAAACGAAAGGAATCAGGCAGATGGCAATCAAGGTGTTCGCTGACGGTGCAAACCTCGAGGGCATGCTCGACATGTACGAGAACGGCAACGTTCAGGGTTTCACGACCAACCCGTCCCTTATGAAGAAGGGCGGCGTGACGGATTACCGCGCGTTTGCCAAAGAGGTCTTGGCCCACATCACCGATGTATCCGTGTCGTTTGAGGTCTTTGCCGACGACGTCGAGACCATGGAGGTCGAGGCCCGCGAGATCGCTACCTGGGCCGAGAACGTCTACGTCAAGATTCCGTGCGTGACCACCAAGGGCGAGTCCACCGCCGAGCTTGTCCGCAAGCTTTCCGCCGACGGCATCAAGGTCAACGTCACCACTATCTTTACGCCTAAGCAGGTCGATGAGATGGTCGAGGCCGTTGACGCCGAGACGCCGTCCATTATCTCACTCTTTGCCGGCCGCATCGCCGATACCGGCGTCGATCCCATTCCGTTTGTGACGGAGTCGGTCAAGAAGGCCGCCGCCAAGCCCAACTGCGAGGTCCTGTGGGCGTCCACGCGCGAGCTCATCAACATCTACCAAGCCGAAGCCTGCGGTTGCCAGATCATCACGGTGCCCAACAGCATCCTGGCCAAGCGCAAGAACATCGGCCGTGACCCCTACGAGGTCTCGCTCGACACCGTCCGTGGCTTTGCCAAGGATATCGCCTCGCTCGGCTTCCATATCCTGCCGTAACGCGAACACTGGCTGCGCCGCGGGTTGTTCGCCCCGGCCTTTCCTTTCCCTATCGCTCACGCGCTTCGCGAGGGTCGCGCTAGGCAAAGGAAAGGCCGGGGCTGCCGACACGAGCTTGTCGGTAGGTTGGTAATCGGCTTCCATATCCTGCCGTGGACAAAGGTACCCCCGCCTGCGCCGTGCAAAATTGAGAGTATTCAGCAAGGTAAAGGCTTTTACCAGCTAGATAAAGCACGGAACAGCCCCCGTTTTGGCCCTGACGACGCTAAAACGGGGGCTGTTTTTGACTTTATTGCCCCTGTGGGGCGTTCGGAACGGCGGAATTTGCAGAATACTCGCGATTTTGCACGTCGCTGCAGGGGGTACCCTTGCTTTGGCGGTTTACTTCCCCTGCACCATGGTGAGGGAGATCTTTTTGCGGTCGCGGTCGACCTTCTCTACCCACACCTTTACCGTGTCGCCGACGCGTACCACGTCGCTCGGGTGCTTGACAAAGCGATTGGCGAGCTTGGAGATGTGTACGAGGCCGTCCTGGTGCACGCCCACGTCGACGAAGGCACCAAAGTCGACGACGTTGCGCACCGTGCCCTTGAGCTCCATACCCGGCTCCAGGTCGTCGATGGAAAGTGCCGAGCGGCTAAAGACCACCTCGGGCGCGTCGTCGCGCGGGTCGCGGCCGGGCTTCTTGAGCTCGTTGACAATGTCGATGAGCGTCAGGGTGCCGCAGTCTAGGTCGCTTGCCAGCGCCGAGATGCTGCCCAGGCGGCGCTCGATGTCGGGCACGCCGCCGCGGCTGAGCTCGCTTGCTTTAACGCCGGCGCGTTCCAAGACGGACGTTGCCACCTCGTAGCTTTCGGGGTGGACGCTCGTTGCGTCGAGCGGGTTCTTACCGCCGCTGATGCGCAGGAAACCCGCGGCGTTGAGGTATGCCTTGGGTCCCAGCTTGGGGACCTTCTTGAGCTGGCGGCGATCGGTAAAGGCGCCGTTTTCCTCGCGGTAGGCCACGATGTTCTTGGCCACGCTCGGCGTAATGCCCGATACATATCCCAGCAGGCTCGCACTCGCAGTGTTGACGTCGACGCCCACACGGTTGACGACGTCCTCCACCACGTGGCCCAGGGTGCGCGAGAGCTCGGCCTGGTCAAGGTCGTGCTGGTACTGGCCGACGCCGATGGACTGGGGCGGAATCTTGACGAGCTCTGCCAGCGGGTCCTGCAGGCGACGACCCAGGCTCATGGCGCCGCGCACGGTGACGTCCAGGTCGGGATATTCCTGGCTTGCGAGCTCGGAGGCGGAGTACACCGACGCGCCGGCCTCGTTGACGATGGTGTATCGCAGTCCGGGTGCCTGCTCGGCAATGAACTCCGAGACGACTTCTTCGGTCTCGCGGCTGGCGGTGCCGTTGCCGATGACGATGGTGTTGACGCTGTCCTTCTTGACGAGGCGGGCGAGCTCGCGCTTGGTGCCGGCGACGTCGTGGCGTGGCTTGGTGGGGTAGACCACGCCGTGGTCGAGCAGCTTGCCGGTTTCGTCCATGACGGCGACCTTGCAGCCCGTGCGGTAGCCCGGGTCGAGCGCGAGCACGCGGGCGCCGCGCACGGGGCGTGCCGAGAGCAAGCCTTCGAGATTCTTGGCAAAGACGTTGATGGCTTCGGTCTGGGCACGAACGGTGAGCTTGGCGCGGGCCTCGCGCTCCAGCGAAGGGGCCATGAGGCGCTTGTAACCGTCGGCGATGGCGGCGTCAAAGACGGGCGCGAACACGCCTTGGCGGCGGGGCCAACGGCTGCCGAGGCGCGCCGTCGCGACAGCACCGTCGACGTTCACGTGCACGCGGAGTTTGCCCTCGCGCTCACCGCGGTCGATAGCCAGCACGCGGTGGTTGGGTATACGGCGCAGCGGCTCGTCAAAGTTGTAGTAGGGCTCGTAGGGAGTCTTTTCGGCGGGGTCGGTGGCCTCGACGACGATGTCGGCGGTGTTTTGCGTAAAGGCGCGCAGGTCGGCGACGTTCTCGGGATCTTCGGCTACCGTCTCGGCCACGATGTCGGCGGCGCCGGCGAGCGCCTTCTCGGGCGTGTCGAAGCCGGCCTCCTCGTTGACGTATGCCGCGGCGGCGTCGAGCGCGCTGCCCTTGGCCGAGGCCTGCATGATGATCATGTTGGCGAGCGGCTCCAAGCCCGCCTCGCGGGCCTTCTGCGCGCGGGTCATGCGCTTTTTGCGGTAGGGCTTGTAGAGGTCCTCGACACGTTGGAGCTGCGTGGCCTCGCGAATCTGCTGTTCGAGTTCGGGCGTGAGCTTGCCCTGGGCGTCGATGAGCAGAATGACGTCCTCTTTACGCTGCTCAAGATTGCGCAGGTAGGACAGACGCTCGTCGAGTGCGCGCAGGGCGACGTCGTCCATGCCGCCCGTGGCTTCCTTGCGGTAGCGCGAGATAAAGGGGATGGTGTTGCCCTCGTCGATGAGCTTGACGGCCGCCTCGACGTTGGCGGCCTTAAGGTTGAGCTCGCGGGCGAGCTGGGCGATAAGATCCATGGGACTCCTTGCGTTTAAGGTGCGTTTGCAGCACAGGGCTACCAAGGATACCACCCGTCCCAAAAGACTGTTTTGGGGCCGCGCCACGAAAATGACCTATCTACTACGTTTAACCCATATGGGTCGACCATCCCCCGGTTTTCCGAGAATACGCAAGCCGTCTACCTGCAGTTTTTATTTCGCGAAATTTGGCATGGTTGAGGGCGATCGGTTAAACGTAGTAGATAGGCGCGTTTCGTGGCGAACGAATCAAGCCGAGGTGCAAAATAGCCCCCGTCCTAGAAAAATCATCTGGTAGAGTTGACCCCGCATGATTTACAAGACGCTATGCGCCACCTACTCTTTT
>USLO01000054.1 GCA_900555515.1 uncultured Collinsella sp. | reverse complement strand
TAGAAATTTTGCTGGTAAGGTTTTCGGTAGCTCAATACCAGCGGTTTTATTGTTGTATTGAATACATGCTTGCTTAGATAGGCATACAAGTTAGATACAGGTTGATCACATGAACGCTTCGTCTAAAAAGAAACTGAGCCAATACGAGCGCTTGGCGGGCATGTTGCGTGACCGCATCGCCGCCGGTATCTTCGCACGCGGAGACAAGCTGCCGTCCGAGATGGAACTCATGGACGAATCGGGGCTGTCGCGCAGCACCGTGCGCCACGCCCTTAAGGTACTCGTTGATGAGGGCCTGGTGCGCACCGAGCGCGGGCGCGGCGCCTTTGTGGCCGACACGCCCGCGCTCCACGAAAACAACCTGGTGTTTTCGAGCTATACCAAGCAGGTCGAAGGCCAGGGCATGAAGCCCACCACGCGCACGGTGGACTCGGGCTTTACCAAGGCGGGCGGCAGCATAGCTAAGTTCTTTGATGCCGCCGTGGGCAGCAAGCTCGTCAAACTTGTCCGCCTGCGTTATCTGGACGATGCGCCGCTGTGCCTGGAGACCACCTACCTGCCGCCAAGCTTCGAGACGCTCATCGATCGCGATATCAACGGTTCGCTCTACGCGACGCTGCGCCAAGAATTCCATCGCGCGCCAGCACAGGGACATAAGACCTTTGAGGTGTGCTATGCCTCGCAAAACGAGGCGTTTTTGCTCAACGTCGAGCGCGGGCAGGCGCTGATCCTGATCACCGACTACGTCTACGACACCGACGGCCGACCGCTCCATGTCTCTAAGCGCATCCAACGCACCGACCGCGCCAAATACACCGAGCCAATCGGCTAACCTGCCAAAATAAACCTGTCCCTAAATGGTAGGTTTGGGGAGGTCGGGGAACCAGGTTGGTTTGGGTTGGTTGGGCGTGCGCTCGGCTAGGACCAACTCCATCCAACACATGTCGTACCAGCGACCGAACTTTTGGGCACAGCGATCGAAGGCGCCCACCAAGCGATATCCCATATGGGCATGGAAATCCTGGCTGTTGTGCGTCAGGTACTCATCGTCCTTATCGTGCGGCACGGCAATGAGCGCGCACATGTTGGTGATGCCCATCGCGATCAGGCATTGCTTGAGCGCATCGTGCAGCTTGCGGCCCAGCCCGCCGTGGCGCACGTCGCGCGCCAGGTAGATCGACGTCTCGACCGACCAGTCGTATGCCTCGCGGCTGTTGAGCGGACTCACATAGGCATAGCCTACCGGACGCCCGTCCAGCTCCATCACCAGATACGGGTAGCGCTTGAGCGTACGCTCGATGCGCCCGGCGAACTCCTCAACGCTCGGCACCTCGTATTCGCAGGTAATCGCCGTCTGGCGCACATACGGCTCATAGATGGCAAGCAACGCCGGCGCATCATCGGGCGTCGCCGGGCGAATCGTCGGCTCGGACATCTCGGTCATACAACCCTTCTCCCCCAAAAGCAAAGGCCGCCCTGCGCCAAATCCAAGCGCAAGGCGGCCTCTCGTCATTACATCAGGCTACAGGACAGCCGCCAGCGCGTCGATGTTCTCCTGCGTCGTGGCCCAGCTGGTGCAAAAGCGCACCACCGTGTGGGTCTCGTCGTACTTTTCCCAGTACTCAATCGAGGCATGCTCGCGAATGCGGGCCATGTCCTCGTTGGGCAGAATCACGAACTGCTGGTTGGTCGGCGTCTCCAAGAAGAACTGGTAACCGCGCTCGTGCAGCACGCGACGAAGCGCCTGAGCGGTCTCAATCGCCTGGCGACCAATCTCAAAATACAGGCCATCGGTAAAGAGCGCCTCAAACTGCACGCCCGTCAGGCGACCCTTGGCCAGCAACGCACCGTGCTGCTTAATGCGCGGAATGGGATGCGCCGGAGCGTGCATGCCGCAGAACACCACAGCCTCGCCGCAGAGCGCGCCGCACTTGGTGCCGCCGATGTAGAACACGTCGCACAGCCGCGCCAGCTCGGGCAGGGTAATGTCGCACTCATCGGCCGCCAGCGCATAGGCCAGACGAGCACCGTCCACAAACAGCGGAATCTCGCGCTTCTGGCACACCGCGTGAATCGCCGCGAGCTCGGCCTTGGAGTACAGCGTGCCGTACTCGGTCGATAGGCTCACGTACACGGCACCCGGGAACACCGTGTGCTCGTAGCTCTCGTTTTCGTAGAACACCTGGATATAGTTCTCGAGGTCCTCGGCGTGCATCTTGCCCTCGTAGCCGGGGATGGTGAGCACCTTGTGGCCGCCAAACTCGATGGCGCCCGCCTCGTGACAGGCGACGTGACCAGTCTCGGCAGCAACGACGCCCTCGTAGGGCGCAAGCAGCATGTCGATCACCGTCGCGTTGGCCTGCGTGCCGCCCACCAGAAAAAACACGTCGGCATCGGGGGCCTGGCAGGCCTCGCGAATAAGTTGCTTGGCGCGCTCGGTATGCGCATCGGTACCGTAGCCAGGCTGCGGTTCCATGTTGGTATCGACGAGCGCCTGCAGCACTGCCGGATGTGCGCCGTGGGAATAATCGTTGTTAAACGCGAGCATGGCAATCCTCTCTTACCGGGTATCGGTCAGATGATTCAAACGGAGCTATTGTACGCCGCTGGGATAGGCAATGCGCGCGGCAAGGCACTCAAGTGCCAGTACCAGAGCAAAACCGCAGCTCACGTCACTCAAAAAGTGCGCTCCGATCACGATGCGGCCAAACGCGACGAGCGCCGCGACCACAGCCGCCGTCCAAAAGACCACACGACGGCGCGACGGCTTTTCCTTAAAGGCCGTCGCGGGAAGCCCAGCGAGCATGAGGCCGATTGCCGCGTGCGCCGTGTGTCCGCTCGCAAACGACTTAAAGCCGTCCTTGACTACACCGGCGGCAATATAGGCCCACTTGTCGGGGTTGCCGATCACCCACCACGGCTGAAACTCGAGTCCCTGCGTCACCTCGATCACGCGCATGCGTGGGCGCGACCACAGCGGCTTGACAATCACGTTGAGGATAATGGCCTGAGCGACCCACACGGCAAGCACCATCAACGCCCAGCGCGTGAGCTCGTCAGGCTCGGTCGCGCGCGTGAGGCGATAGACGATAAGGTTGGCGGCGATCACCAGCACAAACGTCAGCACCAGCTGAACGGCAATGAGTTTACCGCCAACCCGCAGGGACGAAACGATCTCGTAGCCGGCCAGGCCAACGTTGACGAGGATGCCGAGCACGGCGAGCCATTTGCTCCCCCTGGAGTCGGGACGCACCGCGCGTACGAGCATAACGCCCGCGACGCTTGCCGTCAGCTCGAACGGCAGCTCGCCGGCGGCCTCGATAAGGCGACCGTACATACTGCCGATATTGAACAGCGCGCTCGAGATCTGATAATCAAAGAAACTGCCCACGCCCAGGCAAAGGGCAAGGATGACCGCGATAGCAGCGGCGTCTTTCTTATAGATGTATCCGAACATGCTTTCCTTTCGGTCGGGCGAAGGGTCGACCCGCAACATGGTGGGGCAAAGATAGCTTTGTCCCATAAATACCCTTACAGGTTGAGCATAAGTGAGCGAAAACGTTCCATTTGTGGCAAGGTGGCCCGAAGGAGGAGGGAAGCGTACTTGCGTACGCGACCGACGAGTGAGGGTCAGATTGCCCAAATGGAGCGTTTGCAGCGTCGACCCGCTAGTCGTCGTCGCTAGCACCCAGCTGTTGCAGCAGCATGAGTGCCGCGGCCACGGGGCCGGTGCCGTCGTTGGCGTCGAGGCCGCGACCCAGGCCGCTGCCCGCGCCGGCGCCCGCCTTGTAGGGCACCGACAGCTTGCGGCTCTTAGGGAAGTTCACCGCGCCGTACCGGTTCTTAAGCTCAAAGGCCACCTTCTTGGGCACGTCGACGCCCAAAAACGTGATGCGGCCGCCACTGAGCGTGACGCTCTCGAGCCCCAGACGCTCGCCGCGAATGCGGATGCGCGCGCGATTGAACAGGTTGAGTCCCGCCAACGGCAGCTCGCCATGCGCGGCTTCGGTCTCCTCCTGCACCTCATCGATGCTCTCCAAGTCCTCGGCCGCTGCGAGCTTGCGGTACACGAGCACGCGCTGATCCACCGCCGGCAGGTACTCCTCGGACAAGAAGTAGTCGGCCGGCAGGTTAATACCCACGCTCGCCGCCTCCACGCCGGCGTCGTCATCGCCGCGCGCCTCGGCCACGGCCTGGCCCAGCATCTGCGTAAACAGGTCAAAGCCCACGCTCGACAGGTTGCCGTGCTGCTCGGCTCCCATAAGCGAGCCGGCGCCGCGAATCTCCAGGTCGCGCATGGCGATGCGCATGCCGCTGCCCAGGTCCTGGAACTCGGAAAGTGCGGTCAGGCGCGCCGTCGCCTCCTCGGTGAGCGGCAGCTCGCCCGGGAACATAAAGTACGCGTAGGCCTGCGTGGCAGAACGGCCCACACGGCCCTTGAGCTGGTAGAGCTGTGCCAGACCCAGGCGCTGCGAGTCCTCGATGATGAGCGTGTTGGCGGTCGCGTTGTCGATGCCGCTCTCCACGATGGTCGTGGCGATGAGCACGTCAATCTTCTTGGTCGCGAACTCGATCATCACGTCCTCGACCTCGCGCGGGCTCATCTTGCCGTGCGCCACGCCCACGCGCGCCTCGGGCGCGGCCTCGTGCACGCGCGCCACGGCGTCATCGATGGTCTTGACGCGGTTGGACACGTAATACACCTGACCGCCGCGGCCCACCTCCAGGCGAATCGCCGCGCTCACCACATCGGGGTCGTACTCCCCCACGTGCACGATCACGGGACGACGCCCGGTCGGCGGCGTCGTGATCAGGCTCATGTCGCGCACGCCACTCGTGGCCATCTGCATGGTTCGTGGAATCGGCGTTGCCGAAAGCGTGAGCACGTCAATCTGCTCGCGCAGGTTCTTGAGCTGCTCCTTGTGCTGCACGCCAAAGCGCTGTTCCTCGTCGATGATCACCAGGCCCAAGTTCTTTGGGTTCACGTCGGCCGAAAGCAAGCGGTGCGTGCCGATGAGCACATCGATCGTGCCCTCGGCAAACGCCTTGAGCGCGCGCTTCTGCTGCGCCGGGGTGCGGAAGCGGCTGAGCACTTCGACCTCGAGGCCAAACGGGGCAAAGCGCTCAAAGAACGTCTCGTAGTGCTGCTGGGCCAGAATGGTCGTGGGGCAGAGCACCATGACTTGGCGGCCGGAGTCCACGCACTTAAACGCCGCGCGCAGGGCAACCTCGGTCTTGCCGAAACCCACGTCGCCGCACAGCAGGCGATCCATGGGCTTGGGCGCCTCCATGTCGGCCTTGATGTCGGCGATGGCCTCCAGCTGGTCGCGCGTCTCGTCGTAAGGGAAGCTCTGCTCCATCTCGATCTGCTCGGGCGTGTCGGGCGGGCAGGCGATACCGGTAATCGACGAGCGGCGCGTATACAGATCGACCAGGTCAAACGCCAGCTTTTTGGCGTTCTTGCGCGCCTTGTTGGTAGCGCGCGTCCAGTCGGCTGTGTTGAGCCTGGTCAGGCGCGGCTTGTCGCCGTCGGGGCCAACGTAGCGCGTGATGCGGTCGACCTGCTCGAGCGGCACGTAGAGCTTGTCGCCATCGGCATATTCCAGCAAAAAGTAGTCGCGTTCCTTGCCGCCCACTTCCTGGCGCGCGATCTCGCTAAAGAGCGCGATGCCGTGGGTAGCGTGCACCACGTAATCGCCCGGCTTAAACGGGAACGTGATCTGCGTAATGTCCACCTTGCGGCGGCTGCGCGCGCGGTTGGCGTCCATGCGGGCGTTGAGGTCGGCGATCGAGAACACGGCCAGGTTGGCATCGGGCACCACCACGCCCTGCGGCAAGGCGGCATCGACAAAGGTCACACGTCCGCGCGAAATAGTGGGCACGGCGGCGCCGGCGGCAGCCTGCGCGGCGCCCGCCTCGAGCGAGCGGGCGTTGAGCGCGTCGGCCTTACGCTCGCGAATGGAAGCATGGGCCTCCTGGCGTGCGGCACGGTCGGCGGAATCCGCCGCTGCCACGCGAACGCGGTCGCCGATAGCGCCGACATTTTCGGGCGCCGCGGTCAGCGATTCCTCAAAGGTAATGCCCTCGTCGCCAAAGGTGAGCTCCATCGACTCGCGCGCACCGCGGTCGGGGATGGCAAACACGCAGGCATAGCGCTTGCCCACGACCTCCTGGATGCGCGTCATAAAACGGTTGTCCGAGCCTGCGATGGCCGGCTGCTCAATCTTGAGCTCTGCCGTCACCGCGCCGCCGGCACGAATGAGGCTCACGTAGTTCAGGCGCTGCTGGGCACCAAAATCGAGCTGTTGGGCGCGCACGTACAGACCATCCAGGCGGTCAATCCCTGCCTCGCCGGCACGGGCCTCAATATCCTCGTAGGCGCGCAGGCAGTCGTCGAACAGCGAGCGCGGCTCGGACAGAACCACGAGTGCCTTGCCGCTCACGTGCGCCAACGGGCTTACGGTCTGGCCGTACATCACCGGCAAAAAGCGGTCGAACTCGGGCGTGACGATGCGCGCATCCACCATCTCGAGCAGCGCCGCCAGCTTGCTGTCGTCCTGGCTGGCACGGTAGAGCGCCACGTGCATGTTGTGGACGGCATCGTCGGTAAGCGCCAGCTCGCGGCAGGGGAAGATCTCGATACTGTCCTCGTTGCCGATGGTCTGCCCCGTGGAGCTCACCATGCGGCGGATGCGGTCAATCTCGTCGCCGAAGAACTCGATGCGCACGGGCGCCTTTTCCTGTGCGGGGAACACCTCTACGGTGTCGCCGTGCACGCGGAACAGGCCGGGCGCGTCGGCGGCACCGGCATTGGTGTAGCCCATGCCCACCAGGCGCTGCGGCACCTCGTCAAAAGGAATCTCCTCGCCCACCGCAAAGGTCGTGGACTCCCAATAGCGGCTCTCGACCGGCGGCACGCAGCGCAGCAGCGCGCGGGCCGAGGCAACCATGATGCAGTTGTCCCCGCGCACGATGCGCCCCAGAGCCTCGCAGCGCTGCGCCACCACGGCATCGTCGGGCGCCTGCTCGCGCCACGGATAGTCCTTGCGCTCGGGAAAACGGCACACGTGCGCCAGGCCCACGTAGGCGGCAAGGCTGCGCGCGGCGCGATCGGCCGCATCCTCGCCACTCACAATGTAGACCGTCGGGCGCGGACGGCGCGCAAACTGGGCGGCCGCCATAAGCGTGCGGCCCGACTGCGACACGGCCAGCGTCACGTCCTCGCCGGCATCGAGTCCGGCCTCGACGGTCTGCAGCGCCTCGGCAGTGTAGAGCTGCGCGGCTATACGGTGAATGAGCATGCTGTTCCTCCGGCATCGCAACACCAAAAGCCCGCCGGGGCAAGCTCGGCGGGTCGTACGTCAAATACATTGTCTGTCATGGTAGCGCATGGAGAGGACTCCGGCTCAAGGGCAAACCCAGCCCCGCAAAAAACGCCAGACGAAGATGCGTTCCGCCCTACCCCGCTACGCGCACGCTGGGGCACAAATCTGCCAGCGGACACTCGTCACACTTGGGTTTGCGGGCGTCGCAGATCTCGCGGCCAAAGGTAATCCACTGGTGGTTGACCGATTCCCAATACTCGTGTGGCAAAATCTTGAGCAGATCCTGCTCGGTCTTGAGCGGCTCCTTGGCATGCGTCTTGGGACTCAGCATTAGGCGGTGCGCAATGCGGTTGACATGCGTGTCCACCGCAATGCCCTCCACGATGCCATACCCCACGTTGAGCACGATGTTCGCCGTCTTGCGTCCCACGCCCGGCAGCTTCACGAGTTCCTTCATGTCGGCCGGCACCTCGCCGCCATAGTCGGCGACGATCATCTGCGCGGCCTCGACGGCATGTTTGGCTTTGCTCTTGTAGAAGCCGAGTGACTTGATGGTGTCTGCCACGTCAGTCACGCTCGCCCCGGCCATGGCCTCGGGCGTGGGCCACTGGGCAAACAGCCGCGGCGTCACCTTGTTGACCTGCGCATCGGTCGTTTGCGCCGAGAGCAGCACCGCGATCAGCAGGCGGAAGGGATTCTCGTGGTCCAAAAAGCACTCGACCGGGCCATAGCGACGGTTGAGGCGCTCACACACCTCAACGGCGCGCTCGCGTTTGGCGGCATTGGTCTCGCGTGGCATAACGACTCCTCGGCTCAACGGCACAATAAACTTATGGGCACAATTGTCCCACGTCCGAGACGCTTACGCCTCCAAGAATGCGCCGGTCTGACGGCTCCACAGGCTCGCGTACTCGCCACCCGCCTCGACGAGCTGTGCATGCGTGCCGTCCTCGACGATCTCGCCATCGGCCAGCACCACAATGCGGTCGAGCGCCGCCACGGTGGACAGGCGATGTGCCACCACAATGGAGGTGCGACCGCGCATCAGGTTCTCGAGCGCCTCCTGCACCAGCGCCTCGGACTCGCTGTCGAGGGCAGAGGTCGCCTCGTCGAGCACTAGAATCGGCGCGTCGGTTAGGATGGCGCGGGCGATAGCCACGCGCTGACGTTGGCCGCCCGAGAGCTTGACGCCGCGCTCACCCACCATGGTGTCAAAGCCACGGGGCAAGCGGTCGATAAACTCCATGGCATTGGCCAGGCGCGCGGCCTCGCGAATCTGCTCATCAGTGGCGTCGGGACGACCGTAGGCAATGTTTTCGCGAATGGAGCGGTGGAACAGCAGCGCCTCCTGCGGCACGTAGGCAACCTGGCGGCGCAGGCTCTGCTGCGTGCAGCGCGAGACGTCCTGGCCGTCCACGAGCACGCGGCCGCCCTGAACATCGTCCAGACGCAGCAGCAGCTTGGTGAGCGTCGTCTTACCCGAGCCCGATTTGCCCACCAGGCCCACGCGCTGGCCCGCCGCCACATGAAGTGTCAGGTCATCGAACACGCTCTCGCCCGCCGCAGCGTCACGGTACGCAAAGCTCAGGTGCTCAAAATCAATCGCGCCCTCGGTCACTTTAAGCTCGGGAGCGTTCTCGTCGTCTGCCACCAGACGCGGTTCGTCCAGCACGCGCGTCATCTCGGCCGCATCTCCGAGCGCGCGGTTGATGCGCTGCATCATGGAGCTTACGTAGTTCAGGCGCATGGTGAGGTTATAGGTGTAGGTAAAGATCATGACGAGCGAGCCGGCCGAGATGCCAAACCACGCGTTGCCGCCCGCCACGAACACACTCACCACGGCCATGGTGATGACGATGAGGCCCGAGGTCGTAAAGTTGCGCTGCATCATGGCGTGCATCGAGACCGTCTCGGCGTCGCGCGCGGCACGATCGGCGGCGTCGAACAGATCGCGTTCAAAGTCCTCGCGCCCGCAGGTCTTGACGGCCAAGATGTTCGTGACCGCGTCGGAGAGCACGCCCGAGAGCTTGTTCTGCGCGGCGGACGTCGCGGCCGAAAGCGGCATGATGCGCTTGTACATAAGCCAGACAAACGCGATGTAGACGGCCATGATGCACACCAGGATCACGGTAAATGTGGGCACCACCGGGGCGAGCGCCGCCACCGTGCAGATGACCGAGGTGATGGTGGGGATGAGCGAATACACCGTCACGTCGACCAGCCCCGTATAGCCGCTCATAAAACGGCTCGTCTGGCTCACGAGCGATCCGCCAAAGCGGCTGGTGTGAAATGTCATGGATTGATTGGAGAGCGTGTCGAAGCACAGGCGCGCCAGGTGATAGTTGCCCGCAATCTCGAGCTTGTAGACGGTGTTGTCCTGCAGCTTGGAGAGGATTTGGCCCACTAGGTTAACGAGCACGAGCGCCAGAATGTAAGGACCAAAGACCTCAAACACCTGGTCGCCTGCCACGGGACCGGCCTGGACGCGGTCGACGATGAGGGCCATCACATAGGTGTTGGCAAACGTGAGCAAAAAGATGTAGCCCGCCGACGAGAACACCGAGAGAAAGACGATCAGCGGCTGCGTGCGCGTGACGTCCCAAAAACGCTGCAGCGTGCGACGCACGGTGGAGCGTTTGAGCGGACTGGTGTTTCTCTGAGACATGGGCTTCCTTTCGCGTCTGATAGGGCGAAACGCCATTGTTGCACACTAAAGCGCACTTCAGGCAAGTGCGACGCGAAAAGCGCCCGCGCCCCGCGCTTGCGCAGGCGCCCCGCCGTCAGATGAAGCTAGTCCTCGTCTTTTTGGTCTGCGAGCAGGCTCGCAGACGTAAGCCCCAAGATCTCGTCGGCCTCCTCGGCATCTTCCAGGGCGTCGATGTCCTTGAGCTTGCGCTCCATGACGTTGGTGCGCGTGGTGATGATGCCCTCGACCGTTTTGCCCGCGGTCTCGATCTGCTGCTGGGCGCGGCGCAGCGCCTTTTGATAGCGCGGCAGCTCGGCCTTGACAGCGGAGAGCACGCGCAGTACATCGTCGGTGCGTTTTTGCAGCTTAAACGTTTGGTAACTCATCTGCAGGCTGTTGAGAATGGCCGCCATGGTGCTGGGGCCGGCAACGTTGACGTGATAGTCGCGGCCCAGGGTCTCGATAAGCCCGGGGCGGCT
>USLO01000053.1 GCA_900555515.1 uncultured Collinsella sp. | reverse complement strand
TCGTACTCAAGGACGCTCTTACGCATGGAGAAGTTGATGCTCTCGACCTTGTGCTGGGCGCTCTCGACGGCCTTGGAGATGATCTTATGCTGGATGGGCATGTCGTCACCCATGTCGGCCGTGACCATCATCTTGGAGACGCGGTCCATCTTGTCGCCGCCGAACAGGCGCATGAGGTCGTCCTCGAGCGACAGGTAGAACTGGGTCTCGCCCGGATCGCCCTGACGACCGGAGCGGCCGCGCAGCTGGTTGTCGATACGGCGGGACTCATGGCGCTCGGTGCCGATAACGGTCAGGCCGCCGGCGGCAAGCACGCGCTCGCGCTCGGCCTTGCAGGTCTCCTTGGCCTCGGTGTTAAACTGCTCGAGCTGCTCGGGCGTCACGTCCTCCATGGTCAGGCCCTCGTACTCAAGGCGCTCGCGCACCAGCTCGTCGGGGTTGCCGCCCAGCAGGATGTCGGTACCACGACCGGCCATGTTAGTAGCGATGGTCACGGCGCCGTAGCGTCCGGCCTGGGCAACGATATGAGCCTCGCGCTCGTGATGCTTGGCGTTGAGGACCTCGTGTGCGATGCCGCGCTTGGTAAGGGCGGCGGACAGCTTCTCGGAGCTCTCGATGGAGACGGTGCCCACCAGGACCGGTTGGCCCTTGGCGTGACGACGCTCAACGTCGTCGGCAACGGCGTTGTACTTGGCCTGAATGGTGCGGTAGACCAGGTCCTCGTGGTCAACACGCTGCACGGGCTTGTTGGAGGGGATGACCTCGACGGGCAGCTTGTAGATCTCGCGGAACTCGGCATCCTCGGTAAGTGCCGTGCCGGTCATGCCGGAGAGCTTGTCATACAGACGGAAGTAGTTCTGCAGGGTGATGGTGGCGAGTGTCTGGTTCTCCTCGCGTACGAGCACGCCCTCTTTGGCCTCGATGGCCTGGTGCAGGCCCTCGGAATAACGGCGGCCTTCCATAATGCGGCCAGTGAACTCGTCGACGATCTTGACCTCGCCGTTGGTGACCACGTACTGCTTATCGCGGTGGAACATGTACTGGGCCTTCAGCGCTTGCTGCAGGTGGTTGACCAGCTGGCCGGAGAGATCGGCATAGATGTCATCGATACCCAGGCGGCGCTCGATCTTCTTAAGACCGCGCTCGGTGGCGGCAATGGTGTGCTTGGCCTCGTCCATGACGTAGTCGCCCGTGGGTTCAACATCCTCGGTGGCGGTGAGCATGTCGTGCGACACGTCCTCGCCGCGCTCAAGGCCACGCACGGCACGCGCGAAGTCCTTGTAGGTACTGGCGGACTTAGTGCCAGCGCCCGAGATGATCAGCGGGGTGCGGGCCTCATCGATCAGGATGGAGTCAACCTCGTCGACGATGGCGTAGTTGTGGCCGCGCTGCACGCGCTGCTCGGGACGGGTAACCATGTTGTCGCGCAGGTAATCGAAACCGAACTCGGAGTTGGTACCGTAGGTGACGTCTGCCTGGTAGGCCGGACGCTTGAGCTCGAGCGGCATGTTGTTCTGGAGCAGACCGACGGTCATGCCCAGGTACTTATAGATGCGGCCCATCCACTCGGAGTCGCGCTTGGCAAGGTAATCATTGACAGTAACGACGTGCACGCCTTTGCCGGCAATAGCGTTGAGGTAGCCGGCCAAGGTGGAGACGAGCGTCTTGCCCTCGCCGGTCTTCATCTCGGCGATGTGGCCCTCGTGCAGTGCCATGGCGCCAATGAGCTGCACGTCAAAGTGGCGCATACCCATGGTGCGCTTGGAAGCCTCACGCACGGTGGCAAAGGCCTCGGGGAGCATGTCGTCGAGCGACTCGCCGTTGGCGTAACGCTCGCGGAACTTATCGGTCTGGCCGCGGAGCTCCTCCTCGGTCATCTTCTCAAACTGGGGCTCAAGACCGTTGATCTGGTCGACGATCTTGTAGTAGCGCTTAAGGTCCTTATCGGATCCAAAGGACAGCAGCTTTGACATGAATCCCATGTGGTTTTCCTTTTTGGCCATCGCCCACGCCGTGCAGCTGCGGGCGAGTTAAACACAGATAATTGTACTTTAGCCAAACAAGGCGCGCCCCATACGGTCGACCTCGACCGCCACGTAATAACTACGACCAACCTGCCAAAAAGGGACAGGTTTATTTTGGCAGGTTTTATCTGGGCAAACGCCGCCTCTCTGTCATTTGGTGCAAACCAACCTGTCCCCTTCGCACCAATCTGGTGCAATGGGGACAGGTTGGTTTGCACCAATAAAAAGAAAAGGGCCGCGCACCCAAATGGATGCACGGCCCTCATGCCATGAATGCGAGTGTTTCCGCGGCGAGCTATTTACTCAGCAGCCTCGGTGGTCTCGGCCTCGGCAGCGGCCTCCTCGACGGGAGCCTCTGCGGGAGCCTCGGCGGCCTGCTTGGCAGCCTCCTCGGCAAACTTAGCAGCACGCTTGGCCTTCTCGGCAGCCTTAGCCTCAGCGGCGGCCTTGCGAGCGGCCTCGGCCTCAGCAGCCTTGGCGGCCTTGGCAGCCTTGGCCTCCTCGGCCTTCTTGAGCTGGGCGGCAGCGGCGCCACCGAACTTGTCGGCGAAGCGCTGGACGCGTCCACCGGTGTCGACGAACTTCTGCTGGCCGGTGTAGAACGGGTGGCACTCGTTGCAAAGCTCGACCTTCATCTCGGACACGGTAGCGTGCGTCTTGAAGGTGTTGCCGCAGGAGCACGTCACCGTGCACTCGACATACTGGGGATGGATACCCTGCTTCATGGTAGGACTCCTTATTGGTCAGGCGCTGGTTACCGATCAGCGCATAAGGCGTCTTGGTTTCCGACCAAGACAACAAACTCGGCTATGGTACCACGGCGCCGCGTGTCCCACAAAAGGTTCACGGTCTTTTCGGAACGACACGAATCTGACCCATCGAAACACATCTCCACCATTCCTTCAACTGGGAAAATGCCGTCCCCGGGGCCTGAGAAGGGCCCCGGGGACGTTCGACTGACTGCGGGAACGGCCTTTCCGCTCAATGTGTTCGGCTGAGATCGGAAATCAACCAAACTGAACTAGGTTCAGTTGACATGGTTAAAAACGAGGGGCGACGCTTTTGCGTCACCCCTCGTCCCGGCCGGTTGCTTTAGTTGTACACGCGGTAGTTACACTTGAACTGGGTTATGTGTCCATAGTTGGAGCGGTACCAACCCGACGTATAGCTGATTGCCTCTGCGCCTAGATAGTCGTAGCCCTTGTTGTAGCGAAGCTGACGGTAGGTCGTGTCGTACTCTGCTACGTAAAACGTGTCTCCAGAGAAGGCTTTGTACCGGTCCTTAACCGTCGAAGCCATGTACGCGGGTTCGACATCGCCTTTCTCCCCGTTGAGCGCATAGACGGGTGCCGCGATTCCGCATCAAGCCGTTGCCACGAGGATGGCGTAGACAGCCATGCGCGACGCATTGGACTTCAGCTGTTCAAATAGTTTCATGTCATTCACCTCCTTCGTATGTATCGAGGTATTCCTGCTTGAGCGTCTGCGAGGACGACTTGATCTTTTCCACGAGCGTGCCGGCTTCGATGAAGTAGAACGAGTTGGTGAGGTCTGCCAGGTCGTCGAGTAGATGGCTTGAAATGAGCACGCTGCGTCCCCGCGCCACTTCGCTGCGCATCGCGTCGCAGGAGGTTTTCCGTTTTCCCGGATCGAGGCCGTTCAGCGGTTCATCGAGGATGAGGTACGGGCAATCGGTCGCTATCGCCATGGCAAGCTTTACCTGCTGCTTCATTCCTGTCGAGAGTTTACGGGTCGGCTTGTCGAGATATGGGGAGATTCCGAGGGAGTCGCAGAGCGAGTCGATGTCGGCGGCCGATTTCCACGCCTCCCTAACGAAAGCAAGGTGCTCGATGGCCGATAGCGTGGGATAGAGATCCGCGCCGCCCGAAGAGCTCAGGTAGACGAGTTCTGCAAATTCGGCTGATCGACGTTGGCAGATTCCGTCTGCCGCCAGGCTTCCCGAGCGGATGCGGGTGGGAAATTGGCCCGACAGCGCTTCAAGAAGGGTGGTTTTCCCCGAGCCGTTGGGAGCAACGAGGCCCGCCGCCGTTCCCGGGCTCAAGAAAAGCGACCCGATTGAAAGTATCGTCGTGCTTCCGTATCCCACGCTCGCGTCTAGAAGCTCGAGCCCATGGTGCTTTTTCGCGGGTCCAGGCTGTTTGGGGGAACGTGTCGCAACGGCGCCGACCGTAAAAAAGACCGCGACGTATGCCAGGGCCACGGCAAGCATCGATGCGCTGCCTGAACCGGAGCCAATGAATTCTGTCGGGAAGCATCCTACGTAACCCGTTGCCTCGATAGGCGAGAATACGGCCAGCGGCAGGAGATTGAGCGCGGCGTTATGCCCTAGTGCCGAATCGGACAGTAACGGGAATGCCGGGGCCGCGACAAGCAGCGCGGAGGTAAGGGGGCCCGCGAGGACGCGCCTCGTTGCGGTCGATAGGACGGCGGAGCAAACGGATATCAAGGTTCCGCCCGCAAGCAGCGCGAGAAGCAGGGCTGTGAAGACGTTTCCCGCGGTCGTGGTGGTAAGCGCGCCGTCATGGAAGAAGGCGATCGGGTACCCAATTTGCCCGAAGCCGTTTAGGGCCAAGGCGTAAATGCCCCCGGGTGCGAGGCCGGCGAGGAGCATCGCGGTCCCCGCGACGATTATCGAAAACACGGTCTGAATAAGGCGCCGGAATTTGGGCACGGGCGCCTTTGCCGCCAGGGTCCCGGGCCTTGTGGCGCCGAGCACGAGTATCGACGAGAGAAGGAAGGGGATGAAGGGAAGGAAAGACGGCGCCGTGGCAATGGCGTAAGGCAGGAAGGAAAGGAATGGCAGGTCGTTTGCGGAGGCCGGGATATCCGTGATGCCGGAGCTGCTCAGGGCACGGCAATATGCGAGCGCTGCGTCATTGGTCTCTTGGTCTCCCACGATGGACCCGGATTGGAAGCCTTCGCCCATGAGCGCGTAGTAGCTCTCGGCAGAATCGAGAAAGGCGGCGTCGGTTTGAGCGGCAAGGGCGGCGTTCGCGTACCTTGCAAGCTCCGCGTCATTTTGCTGCTCTGGAGATAGGTCTGTGCCGCTGGCCTGGGGCGCGCGCGTATTGAATGCGTCGACAAAGCTCTGCATGCCCTGTTTCATAAAGAAGGGCCCGTAGATGGGTGAATTGAACGCAATGGGGACGGAAAAGGCTGCAGCGAGAACGAGCGTACAAATCCATACGGCCTTGTCTCTTAGGATTAGTTTGAGAAGAAGTCGACAGTACATTTAGAAGCACCTACGTTCCTCAAAGAATTGTTAGATTAAAAGTAACAGGCCGGATGAAGATACGTGCGACGGGGGCGAGGCGAATGGCTGAGCGGTATCGATATGCGGGTTCAACGGTATCACATTGGCCACATAGATTTTTAACTTGCATTTCTACCCGCCCTTTTCGTAGAGTCGCCGATACGTGCTTAGCGCACCCTCGGCGCGTCCGGCAGGCTTTGCGAAATGGGATCCAGGAGACTTCGGCGCAGCATCATCTTGCGGAATGCTTCTAATGAGCCTCCCATCCTTCAAAAACAGAATCTCATCGCACAGCCTATCGACCGAATCCAAGATGTGGGATGACATGATGATGCACGTACCAGAATCGGCCAGCTTCCTGAGAATCTCGGAATGCAAGTCCACCCTGCTGGGGTCGAGCGCGTTCATGGGCTCATCTAATAGAAGGTACCGCGCGCCCGTCGCATACGCAATCGCCAGGGTAAGCTGCTGCTTCATGCCCTGGCTCAGAGTGCGGATCCTCATCTTCGCGAACTCGCCTATCTGCGTTTGTTCCACTATCTCTTCGATATCGCGAGCATGCGGCCACATATCGCAAACCATCTTGAGGTGATCTTCCGCACGCAATCCGGGATACAGCAGCGTCCCCTCACCAGGTGCATAGAAGATCATAGAACGGACCTCTCTCGCACCCGTACCCTGCACCTCATCCAGAACGATGCTCCCGTCCACGCGAGGACCCGGCAAACCTGCCATCGCACGCAGCAACGTCGTCTTTCCATGCCCGTTCGGAGCGACGAGACCGTAGACCGTACCCGGGGCAAACTCAGCGTTCACCGAATCTACGAGCACCTTCTTTCCTATAAGAGATCGTCAGCGTTTGAAGGTCAATCATCGAGATCATCCCCTTTCGATCTTTGGAACACTCAGGCGCACCATCAACGGAGATACGGCGCCCAAGACCACCAGCAGAGCGCCCGATGCGCCGACGACCTCTCCAAAAGGCATCGCGTTCGTCCCTCGCCCAAGGAACCCAATCGTCCCCACCTGGGAAGCGGGATCAAACGAGGCGAATGGAGCCAGCAGCGCGACGCCCATGCCCACGCTTTCAACATGAGCGCTCAACGAACCCAACACCAAGAGAACCGCGCAAGCCATTCCGGTGACAACGGGGTTGCGGCTAATCGCTGCTGTCAACGCAGCGACGACGGAAATCACGCCGTATGCCATGACCAGCAACGGAATACTGCACAACACCGCCTCCCCCACCATGGACGTTGTCGAAGCTCCCGCCCGAATGAGAGCGACGGGATACTCCGATCCACCCGCACCGTTCTTAATCACGGACACAACGACAGCGGGAACCATCGACACCAAAAGCAGCACCAAGCCAAGCAGGAGAGCCAGCGCAACAGCCGTCAGAAAACGCACATGCGCTGTTGCGGGGATCTGGAGAACCAGAAGGGAACGACACTGCAGGTGGGTGCACGCGAGCGATGTGACAACCACGGGCAACAGCAAAAATAAGGAGGGAAGCGCTGCCTGGAGATACGAAAGGAGGATTAATGGGGGCATCTTCGTACTTAACTCGTAAACCTTGGGGTCCGGCAAGCTCGCGATCGACTCAAGCAGAAGGGCGCGCGCCTCCGCACGAGAAGGAGTCTCCGGCTCGATTCCGATCGATTGCAGGAGAGTCGCATCTGCCGCGCCCAGCTCACCTCGAGCGCGCTCGTACGTCGCAAGGCTTCGAAACCCCTCCGCAGGCATAGGCGCGTACACGAAACCCGAAAGAGCATCCCGCATGTCTTCCAGGGCCGCTTTGCCCTCGACGTCCATATTCGCAGCGTTCTGCTCTAGATACCGATCTATTGAACGGAGCTCCCCATCCCTATACCGAACAGCGGAAACGTTATCAGCGTCAGGAAACATCTCGACCAGAGCCGGGGCCAGCATCGTCGTCGACATTGCAATCGCGCATACGGCGAGGGTAGGAGAACGCAGGAGCAGTTTCCCCATCGTTCTTACGTATGCAACGGCGGAGGCACAAGCGCTCGAACGAGTTGCCGTTCTCGATGCAGTGAAGGAACCTCTCTCAAGACAAATCGGGGATATCGGGCACGCGCAGCCGCTCTTTCCAGCAACGCAAAGCAGGCTAATTGCCAGCACCTCGATCCCGATTGCGCATACGAGGGCAATCGCGCCACGCTCGAAGCAAAGTCCAGGCAGATTCACTATCTGCGTTGTCGGGTACGGGCTATAGGCGCCGACGGTCAACTCAGTGTTCGCATACGTAAGGGGATTCAACAGGGCGAACTCACGTAAAGCGATGGATCTTCCGTAATACCCGGGAACCATCGTCACCCCCATCAGGGCACATACGAACACGATTCCAAGCGTAGGGTTATTGGCAATCTTCACGGCAAGGTGAACGACAATCGAGATGAACGCTGCCACCAAGAATTGCAAGATGGCCGTCTGCGCGAACACCAGCCAAGCCGGTTTGATAACCGGAGTCGCATATTGAATGTAGCCTATCGGATAGAACGGCGAGCCCGGGCCATTCTTCACAAGCGCGGCGATTATCCCTGGAAGATTGATGGCGAGGACGGCAAGCATTGCAAAAACACTCGCCCATACGCTCGATGCAACAAGTCTACCCAGCTCGCCCATCGGTGCCTGGATGATGAGCTTTTCACGTTTGTTAAGACGCGCGGCAAGGAACGAGACGGCAACGGCCGTTGCGACCCATAGCAAGTACTCCTTCGATCCGTCATAATAGGTGTACTCTCCATCCGATATCTGCAGAAACGGAAGTAGGGAAGAGAGCGGTGCCAAGATAAGACGTCCCGCGGCAAGAGGGTACAGAAGCGCGGGCATGCTTGATGAAGAGGTATAGACACCGTCCTCCCCCGCATTCACAAGCGCATCCGCATAGGATGCTGACAATTCCTGCTCAACACGGGTTATTCCCGACTCGAGGTATTCGACCCGTCCGTCGATGCCAGCCGCGCTCCTGAAGACGGGCAGAGCACAAAGAACCATCAACGCAACAACGACAACACAGAGCGACCTGGAGGAGAGAAGCGACCTAAAGATCGCCTTCGAGATTTTGAGCATATTCATCGCCAACCTTAACCTCATCCAGTCGGAACAGAGGGGCCGAACAAAATGCTCGGCCCTTATTACTTGCTGGCAAAGTCAATTTAACATAAACTGTTAAAAAGTAACCTGAGTTTTTTAAATTCTTCGGAGGTTATTATGAGTTCCGACAATCGCACTCCCCGGCTTCATTCCTTCCGCATCGCATGTGCGATAGCCTCTGCGACCCTTTGCGCCACCGCCATCGCACAAGTGGCGTTCTCCTTAAAGCCAGCAATCGAAGTGCTCGACAACCCTGTAATTGCAGACTCCCCCGCGTATCCAGCCCTTGCGATCTCGACATTGGTCCCTGCCGTCATCGGTATCGCTACGACCATCCTCAGCGCCGTTCTCGTGTGGACGATCAAGAGCGCAGACCCCTTCAAGAAAGGGTCTGCGACATGCTTGAAGGTGCTCGGCATTCTCTTCGGTGTTCAAGCTGCCACCAGCCTCTACGCCGGCTCACTCAAAACCTCCGTTTCGATGTTTGGCGGCGAGGGGGCCGTCGGCGCCCAAGAGATCGCTTCATCATTCGATTGGACCTCTCTGGTTCTCGGCATCGTCCTGTTCATGCTTTCCCAGCTCTTCTTGTACGCCCGAGAGCTGTACCTCGACTCCGACGAGATTGCGTAAGGAAACGCCATGCCCGTAATTGTTCGCCTCGACAAGATCATGGCCGAGCGAAAGATTTCCTCGAACGAACTTGCCGAAAGGATTGGAACCACGCCCGTGAACCTGTCCCGTATTAAAAAAGGGCATATTCGCGGCATTCGCTTCAACACACTCGAGCAGCTATGCCTCGCCCTTCGTTGCCAACCCGGAGACCTTCTCGAAGTCATGAGCGAAGAGGATGCCCGAAAGGAGTTCGGACTCGATTGGTCCGCCGAGGATTAGAGGGCGGTCGTACTCGCCCTGCACACGGGGATGCGAATCGGCGAGGTCTGCGGCCTTCGGTGGTGCGATGTGGATTTCGAGACGGGCCTGATCTCGATCAGACACTCGGTGGCGTACGCGAAGGGAATGGGTTCGTTTATCAAGGACACCAAGACCCATGACGCCAGGGGTATCCCCATCGACCCGGTCGGCCTACTCCCCTTCCTGAAGGAGACCCACGAGATCGACTGCGGAAAGCTGCGCTTGCGCGGCCTTACCGGGGCGGTCGAGATCGGGGACTGCTACATCCTGTCGGAGCCGGGCGCGACCTTCGCGACGACAAGCTATATCCGCAGGGCGTTCAAGACGTTCTCGGAGACCAACGGCCTCATGGGCACCAACGACGAGCTGATCACGTTCCACGGCCTGCGCCACACCTTCGCGACGCAGTGGATCCGCCACGGCGGCGACATCAAGGCGCTGCAGTCGATCCTCGGCCACAAGGACGCCATGGCGACGCTCAACGTCTACGCCGACATCGAGCCCATCTCCAAAATCCATAACATGCTGCGCGCCACGCCGTGCCTTTGGCGCGGGCACCTCGGGTCGAGGGTCGATCCGGGTCCCATGTTCCAACAGAGGAGCCAGGAGTCCATCGAGACGCTCCAGGCGTTCGGCTACGGCATCACCGAGCCGGACGACCGAAATATCGCCATACGCGACGTGAAGACGAACAGTTGGCTCTAGCTCACCGAGTACGCGGCAGTGCTGGGCCCATCCCAACTGAGGTCACGGTGGTCCGATAGGGGCGCCGCCCGCGGCATGCGCCGCGGAGCGGTATCCCCTACCGAAGGGCGGGGATGTCCTCCGCTTCCAGTTCGGAATCAGCCGTCGGAGGCGTTCGGCTGACTGCGGGAACGGCCTGTCCGCTCAATGTGTTCGGCTGAGATCGGAAATCAACCCAACACGAGCCGGACACGCGCCAGACGGCTCTTCCCCGTACGGCCTTCCCCCTTACGCTCATGTTGCAGGCATGTAACGCCGCAGCGAGCGCGCCTTTTTTGCGCCAGACAGGTACAATGATGAACACTGTACCGTAGCGGAGCGCCCCGCGCGCGCCGCAACCACGCGAAAGGGTTTCCCATGGCCGAGATCTCGTCCTCCCGTATCGTCATCACCGTCCTTGGCAAGAACCGCCCCGGCATCGTCGCCGGCGTCACCCGCGTCCTGGGCGAGGCCAACGTCGACATCCGCGACATCACGCAGTCCATTATCGAGGACATCTTCACCATGACCATGCTGGCCGATACCGCCGAGTCCAAGCTCGACTTCGC
>USLO01000052.1 GCA_900555515.1 uncultured Collinsella sp. | reverse complement strand
TTTGAATGTATGAACACTCGCTCATATAATTTCGCGAGCAAAGGCCGCAGCAAGCGCGGCCTTGCAGGTTGGCGTAAACCTGGGCTAGAGAATAATCTCGCAGTCCGGCTCGGCGTCGGCCGTAAACTCTACAACGCGGTTGAGCACCTCGTCGAACTCGGCGTCATCGGCCTCGAGCGTCAGCTTCTGGGTCATAAAGTTGACGGACACGGATTTGACGCCATCGAGCTTGGCCAGCTCGTCCTGAAGCTCACGTGCGCAGTTGGCGCAGTCGATCTCGTCGAGCTTATACTGCTTTTTCATGGTGGGTTCCTTTCCCGTTTTTGCGGCTTGGGTGCAGGCCGCGCTGGTACCGTGGTTGGTTGCTATTCGCAGATATGGCTCATGCCCTGGTTGAGCATGGTGTAGACGTGGTCGTCGGCGAGCGAGTAGAGGATATTGCGCCCGTCGCGGCGGAACTTGACCAGGTGCGACTGCTTAAGCGTGCGCAGCTGGTGCGATACTGCCGACTGCGAGGTTTCGGTCGCTTCGGCGATGTCTGCCACGCAGAGCTCGCGGCCCATGAGGGCGTAGAGGATCTTGATACGCGTGGTGTCGCTGAAGACCTTGAACAGGTCGGCGAGGTCGTAGAGAAGCTCCTCGTCGGGAAGGTCCTCGGGCGAGCAGGTGGTGGGGATCACTGGCTCGGTGGCCTCGGTGTCGGGTTTCGTTTCATCAACGCGGATGCTCATTGCAATATCCTTTCATATGAACATGCGCTCATATAATTTACTTTCGATTATATGAGTGCATGTTCATATGTCAATGACGTTCAGGTAATTCGTTGTATAAAATGATGGGGAATAGTGGACGAGATCCCGGACTGAGCGTTTTTTGATAGTCGATGCCAAGGTGGGTACCCTCGTGCCGTGCAAAAAATGGAGTATTCTGCAACTATAGGGGGTCCGCTAATTTATTGCAGGTCATATAATGCAGTTCAAGAGTTATCTTAGGGTGTTAATCCGATGAGTTCTTCCTCAAATGTTGCCTAACGCTCTCACGCAAGAGTGATTTCGCTCCACATTTGGATCCACTCGAGGGTGATAGACACCCGACCCTGCTGAATACTCGCAATTTTGCACGTCGATAGGGTACCCACCTTGTTAGCCGGCCTAGTCTCCGGCCCCGAAGACCCTGCCCTCGGGCGCGAGACTGCTTGTTTGGGCAAATGATGGGCTGTCGGATTCGACAGTCTGCATGTCATCGATTGCCGGAACTTCATTAATTGTCGGGTCATCCAGCGTGATGCCTTCGAGTGTTGCTTTTTCGAGGTCGATTCGTTGGCGCTCTTCGGAATCCTGGCGAAGCTGCTTCTGAATTCGCTTTTTCTCTTCTATAAACCTTCTGAGCACAAACTGTCTCAGGTCCTCTTGCATGATTTGAAAGTCTTTTGGCAGACGCGAGGGGCGTACGCCCTCTTTCCGCTGGATTGCTTCCATGACCCTAACAAAAGAGCTGGCATGCATAAAGGAATAACGGCTGACGGTGATGATTCCGTACCCCATGGACGCAAGTGCATTCTTGCGCTCCTCATCGATGGCGCGGTCTTCTTCCGCGTCATGATAAAAACCGTTGTATTCAATGTCTGTGCGAGATTTCTTTAGATACGCATCCATAAAGAACTTCTTGCGTCTCGTGAGATTCTTTGCGGCGGCGGTGACCTGCACCTCGTAATCGGTCTCAATTCCCTTAATACCAAGCCCTCCTTCGCTTTTGGGCAGCGTTAGCATCATGACAAATGCCGTTTCCATGGGAGACCGGCATCCGTCGCGTACACATTGGATCGCCTTTCGGGCAAGGGCCAGACCGTCGCATCTGGTAATGGAATTAAAGAACTGCTTTAACCTCTCGGTCGAGGTGAGCGCGAAACGCTCGGTATAGGAGGTGGAAGAGTCGGTTCCAAGGGAATAAGCGCCGCACAATTCAAAGTAGTACTCCACCAGTTCGCGAAAAGGGAGATAGGTGGCGGCTTGAAGTGCGCAAAGCTCAACGCCAACAATGAAGATGCCATCTTCAAGCTCTATAAAGCGTGAGTTCGAGAATCGTTTTGACGAAACGTGGCATTGACAGTTCATTGCATAGCGCGCATTCCTGCGATCAAACACCATCACCTCGAGGGAATCATTTGCGCCGAGGGAAACATCATGTTTGGTGAGCCATTCTGCGGCTGCGTCAAGGAGCGTTCCGGTGGGACATGATCCGTAAATCGCGGCAGGGTTACAGGACTCGATGCCTTTCGCAGACACCGAATGCACGGCCTGGTAGACCGCTTTTGCAGTGGTATGTGACAATACGATACTCATGGTATATATCGTGTCAGCTAATGCCGTGTTGATGGCGCTGAGTGAAAAAGTCGTTTTAGAGGTCTAACCAAATGCTGTCCAAAAGCTTGACGCAATTATGAGTTGGTATGCCCTAAATAAAAGTTTTCGCAGCTTAGCTATAGCATATAACTACTCAATTGCTGCACATTTGATTGTGATGCATCACCATTCGACAACGAATTACGTGTCGGGAATTGGCCAAAATCGTTCAAAATGAGGGTTCAGAATTTGTGATGGCAGATCTATCTGTGGAATGTAGGGCGGCCCCGCTGCGGGGTTTTCCGCTGCGAGGCCGCTCGTGATCTACGCCGGAGTTTGTCGTAGACGTTTCTACTTGGCAAACAGGTTCTTGAGGTTGAACTCGGCTTGGACGGTGCGGAGCATGAGGTCGGTGTCGTCCAGACCCAGATGCTGCTCGTTGGCATCGGCGGCGAGGGTGCCACGGCGGCGCGCCCAGTTCTCGAGCGCGGCGGGCGCGGACTCGCGGGGGAGCGAGCGCACGTCGGCGTCCAAGCTGCGGCAGATCTGGCGCGAGTCGATGACGATAATCTTGCCGGCGCGGCGTGCCTCGGCGTAACCGTCCAGATGAATTTTGAACCAGCTGTCCTCGAACGCGGCGTTATGCGCCATGTACGGGTACTTCTTCATAAGCTTGAGCAGCTGCTTCTGCAATTCCTTGTTCTCGCGGAAGGGCGTTTTGCCGTCGATGTCGTCCCAGGTGATGTGGTGGATATTCGACAGCGGCACATCCTCGCCGCGGTAGATATCGGGCAGGCCGCAGTAGTGTGCCTCGGCGTCATGCGGCACGGCGTCGCTGGTGAGGTCCATGATTTCCCAGCCCACGTTGATGATATAGCCGCGCTCGGGTGCACGGCCGGTGGTCTCGATGTCGATACCGAGCACGGTGCCCTGGATGGGCTTGCGGGCGTAGGCCACGCCGAGCGCGTCGCGGTCGCCGCGGATCTCGCGCATGACCGACGCGGCGGTGCGCTTTTGCATCTTACCGATGGCGGCGCAGGTGTCGGCATCGGACAGGCCGCGCGAAAGCGTCGCGGGCGTCACGTTGCGCAGGCGCGCCTCGCCAATCTGGTCGCACAGGTCGCGGTTGCGGTCAGCCAGGTCGCGCACGGTGGCAAAGTCGAAGCTGGGGTCGCCCTCGGCGGTAAAGTACTCGGTTTCGAGCACCTTAAGGGCCTCCTCGCTCTTCTGGCGCTCGGACTCCATGGCGCCGTGATCGCCATAGATAAACATGGGAATAAACGGCTGGCGCTCGTATTCGAGTGCTTGTGAAACGTTCATATAACTGCTCCTTGGACGGGCCGCGTCGTGCGGCTTTGAGTCATTAAGATGTGGCGAGATGATAGTTTACCATGGGCAACTATTGGCATCGCGCCTAGGATAACTACAATACCCTAGTTGACCGCTAGGACTTTTACAATGCTGCCGAAAGACACGAAAGGTTCCATCCGTCATGGGTTTGTTGATTGATATTCTGCTCGACGCCGGCAAGGACACGCTCTCGCTGGTGCCGTTTTTGTTGGTGACGTATCTGGCCCTCGAGACGCTCGAACATGTTGCGGGCAACCGCGTTAACGGCGCCATCAAGCGTGCCGGAGCCGCGGGCCCCGTGGTTGGCTCGTTGCTGGGCATGGTGCCGCAGTGCGGCTTTTCGGCAATGGCGGCCACGCTGTATGCCGGTCGTGTCGTGACCTTGGGTACGTTGGTGGCGGTGTTCCTTTCGACCTCCGATGAGATGCTGCCGCTGTTGCTCGCCGAGCAGGTGCCCGTGCAGACCATGGCGATGCTTTTGGCTTCGAAGGCACTGATCGCGCTGGTCACGGGCTTTATCGTGGACGCCGCCATTCGCGGCCTGCGTCGTAACGCTCGCGCGCATGCGGCGATTCGCCGCACCGTGCTGGGAACCGCGGCCAACCCGGCCCACGTGAACTGCGCGCACGACGACCACACTGGCGGTGACATCATCGACGAGGTGGCCGAGGCGGGCGTGAGCGCCGACCACATCCACGAGCTGTGCGAGCGTGACCATTGCGGTTGTGATGAAGACGAGGACGAGCACGACCACGGACATGGCCACGATCACGGTCATGAGGGCGAGCATGAACACCATGATGGCCACGGTCACTCCCACTCCCACGAAGGGACGCCTGTCCTGTCGATCATACGCAGCGCGATTTCGCACACCGTGCAGGTCTCGGTATTCATTTTTCTGGTGACGCTGATTCTGGTCGCCGTGCTCGAGTCGTTCGGCGAGTCCGCAATCGAGCAGTTCCTGCGCGGCAACGAGACGCTTGCGGTCCTGGGCTCGGCACTCGTCGGCCTGATTCCCAACTGCTCGGCCAGCGTCGTCATCACGCAACTGTACCTGGAAGGCGCGCTGCAGCTGGCCCCGATGCTCGCCGGCACGCTCATCTCTGCAGGTGTGGGCTACCTGGTGCTGTTCCGCACCAACCGCAGCGCCCGCGAAAACGTCCTGTTCCTGATCATGATGTACGTCATCGGTGCGGGCTGGGGTCTTATCCTTTCTGCCTTTGGCCTCTAAGTAGATGCTTGGGGCATGCCGTAAAAACTGGGGCATACCGTAAAATCTACCGCCATGACCTGGGCGTTGGATGCGTGTCAATCGCCAAAGCAAAAAAGCAGATTTCCGGACATGTCCCAAAAATCTACCTTGGTTAGCGCAGCAGCTCGGTGAGGTTGCGCTTAAAGCGAGCGCGGTCTTCGCTGGTAAATGCCGCCGGTCCGCGAGTGCGTCCGCCGGCGCGGCGCACCTTCTTTTCCTCGTGGCGAATAAACAGTTGCATGTCGATGGTCGCCTTGTCGTAGACGCGCCCGCGCACACCGATTGCGGCGGCATCGCGGCCGAGCACCATGCTCGCCAAGCCAATGTCCTGCGTCACGACTACGTCGCCCGCCTGCAGGCGTTCGACAATGGCAAAGTCGGCGCTGTCGGCGCCCACGCTCACATCGAGCGTCGTGACCCAAAAGCCGCGTCGCGCGTGCTCGGCATCGCGCGGGTCGTCGCGGCGAATGTGCCGTTCCAAGTTTTGCGTGCTGTTGCCGGCGATAACAACGGCGACGCCCGCCCGCCGCGCGCAGTCAATCGACTCGCGCGTGACCGGGCAGGCGTCGGCATCAATAAAGAGCGTTCGCGGCATCTAGTGCACCAGTTTGCCAAATTGAATAGCGCGAACAATCAGCGTTACGCCAAACACCAGCAGCGCGGCGCCGCTAAAGATGACGAGCATCTTGGCCGACCACAGCGGATAAATAAACACGAACATGCCGGCGATGATGGAGAGTGCGCCGCTCAGGATGGCGAGGGCACGGTTGGACGAAAGCTCGGACTCCAGAATGGACATGACACCTTCGACAATCCAGCCAAAGCCGGCCACGATAACCACCATCGTGGTGAGCGTCGCGGTCGAGAAGGCCTGGTTGCGCAGGATTATGACGCCGCCCAGAATAATGAGTAGGTTGGAGATGATGCTCGTCACGCGCCAGCCGGTGGGCAGCAGCGGCTCAAAAATGGCAGTGAACAGCCTGATGGCAGCAGTGATTACAAAGTAAAAACCCAGGACGGTCGTCAAAAAGACGAGGGACTTGGCGGGTGCAAAAAGCAGCGCGATACCAGCAATGAGTGCTAAGACGCCCGTGATGGCGTAGATCCAGCGTACGGCCTTGACGGCTTTGCCCGCCATGCTTTTCTCGTCAAATCCAAACTGGCTCGATTTTTGGTCATCGTTCTTAAAGATGCCCATAATGTCTCCTTTCCGTGCGGCGTAAGCCTTGATCGTTACAACCAGTATCGCTTAAAGGCGCTGGCGTATGGGTCGGGGAGGGCGAAACGTAACCCAAAGGTCCCGAATTGTTTCCGTTGTTCCCCACGTCGCGATTTTCTATTCAACAGGTGTAGAACATTGCAGCCCTGTTCGTTATTGCCTACGTTTTAGGTTAGATTCTCCTAAGGACAATTGGCTTGTATTGGGGGTCCCTATGAACGAAGCAGTTCCCGCGGCGCCGGTAAGCGCCGAGTCGATGGCAAAGCAGGGTTGCGAAAAGCTCGGCTTGAACGCGTTTGATGCGTTGGTTCGCCGCGCCCGTACGTGCCGTCGCTTTGACGAGTCCATGCGCGTGCCGCGTGAGCTTTTGCTTGAGCTGGCGGAGCTGGCGCACCTGACTCCCTGTGGTGCCAATGCTCAGCGTCTTCGTTTTCATGTGGTGAGCGGTGCCGAGGACTGCGCGCGCGTGTTTGGTGAGCTTGCATGGGCCGGCGCGCTTAAGGATTGGCCGGGTCCTGCCGAGGGCGAGCGCCCGACCGGCTACATCGCGATTTTGGCCGAGCGCGCCGTTCCGGGTAAGCCCGCCGCTCCCATTACCGAGGTCGACACGGGCATTGCCGCACAGACGATGATGCTCGCCGCCCGCAGCGCCACGCCCGAGGTGGCAGCCTGCATGTTCAAGGCCTTTACGCCCAACGCGATCGATGCCATGGGGCTCGATAACGACAAGTATGAGCTCAAGCTGATCATGGCGTTTGGCGCCCCGGCCGAGACACAGGTGATCGATGCGATTGATTCCAACCCCGACGGCTCCATCAATTATTGGCGCGACGAGGCGCAGGTGCACCACGTACCCAAGCGTTCGCTCGTCGACGTGCTGGTGTAGTTGAGCGTCACCGCGGCGTGATCCGGCGGTAAACCACCACAAAGGTGCCTGTTCCCTTTGTGGTGGTACGAGGGGAGGGCATGTGGCCGATCTATATTTGGTGCGTCATGGGCAGACTGAGCTCAATGTGCAGAACATTTTGCAGGGCTGGCACGATTCGCCGCTTACGGCGCGCGGGCGCGAGCAGGCGCTGACGGCGCGTACGGCGTTTGCGGCGCGTGGCGTGGCCTTTGATCATGTGTATTCCTCGCCGTTGGGCCGGGCGCGGCATACGGCCGAGCTTATCGTTGGCGAGGGCCGTTCTATAGAGCTGGTCGATGACCTGCGTGAGTGGCATTTTGGCTCGCTGGAGGGCACATCAAATCGCGAGATGCCGCCGCAGCCCTGGGGTGATTATCCGGTTGCCTTTGGTGGCGAGTCGGAAAGTGAGCTTCGCGCACGTATGGTCGCGGCGCTGTCCCGCATCATGGCCAGGCCGCAGCACGACTGCGTCCTGGCGGTTTCCCACGGCTCAGCCTGCCAGGAGTTTCTTGAGTATGTGACTGGCGAGGGAGAGCTACCCGACAACGGTGCCGTGCTTCATTTTGGCTATTGCGACGGGGCGTTTTCGCTCTTGGGTTGGTAACGAACGAAAGGACCCCTATGAATAAAGATCTGTATCTGGTCCGTCATGGACAGACGATATTCAACCTTAAGCGTATCATTCAGGGGTGGAGTGACTCGCCGCTTACGCAGTTGGGTTGCGACCAGGCGGCGCGCGCCGGCATGTTTTTACGCGCGCGCGGCATTGAGCCCGATCATGCCTACACCTCCACGCTTCATCGCACCGAGCAGACTATCGCCAACTTGTGGCCGGGCTTGGCGTACGAGCGCCTGGACGGCCTGCGTGAGTGGTTCTTTGGCGACTTTGAGGCCGAGCGCGTGATGCTCATGCCCAAGCGCCCGTGGCGCGACTTCTATCGCCAGTTTGGCGGCGAGGGCCAGATGCAGGTGCGCGAGCGCATGGTGGCGACGTTGACCGATCTTATGCGACGTCCGGACCACGAGTGCGTGCTCGCGGTGAGCCATGGCTCGGCTATCAAGGAGTTTTTGGACCACGTGCGGGGCGCGGCGGCAGACGAGCGCGAACGCGTGCCGGGCAACTGCTCAGTGCTGCATTTTGCGTTTGACGATGCGGCCGATACGTTTGAACTTGTCGAAGTCTTTACGCAGGAGGACTACGCGCGCGAGCTGGGGCTTGAACCGCTCGTGGCTACTGCGGGTCCGCAGCGCGGATAACGCGAGCGTGGCGGCACGGGTCGCCGGCATAACTTCTCGACGCAAAAGGGGCGGAGATGCATGTACCTGCTGCATCTCCGCCCCCTGTTTGTTGGGCTGCCGATTTTTGTGCCGGGCGGTCTGGTCTCGCTAGAACCGCGCGATCTGGTGGGTGAGCAGGCCCATCGGGACCTGCGGCGCGCCGCCGCTGACCTGCGCGGCGGGGAAGAGCACAGCTACGGTAAAGTTGAACGGCTCTTTGCCCGTGTAGGTGCCGGCGGCACGGGCATCGTCGGCCAGGAGCTGTGATGCCCCGACCAGCGCGGCAGCGTAGGCGGGGTCATCGGCCAGTGCCGGCTCCGGCGCCTGGTCGAGCATGGCACGGATGGCGCCGACGGCGTCCTCGCGCTTGACCTCCCACACGCGGTGCGTAATGCCGGCGGGGTCGGTGACGGCATAGAGTGAAGCGCCCTCTTTTGCGGCGCCGAGGATGATATCCATGACGGGCGAGGCTTCGTAGGCAAGTGTTACGGGACGGGGCTGCACCTTGAGCTCGGTGATCGCGCGCGCGGCGGCGAGCGCGTCGACGCTCTCGGCGGCAGCCTCGTCGCTACCCGTCAGCACGTTAACCGGGCAAATCGCCACGACACCCGTCACACGTCCCGGCTCGCCCGAGCATTCGTACACGTAATACGCCGCACCCGGGTCCTTGAGCATCAGACCATCGGCAATGGCTCTGCGCAAAGCATCGTTGCCGCTCAGGACGCTGCCCATTGCAGGCAGCGCCTCGAGCACGCGGTCCTGAGCCGGGCGGATGCAGGGAAACGGAAGTGCTTTCATGGGCGGTCCTAACGCACGATTCGGTTTGTTCGCGGCTTATTATGCCCCAACTTGGCAGCTCTCGTCCCAGAGCACGTTATCGGCGAGCGCGATGAGCACCTGCTGACAACGAACGATATCGGCGTGGGGCACATATTCGTTGGGCTTGTGCGCGAGCGCGAGCGACCCGGGACCGTAGCTCATGCAATTGCGGTTACCTGTCTTGCCGGCAATGACGGCGGTGTCGGTGTAGCCGGTAAAGAAGCCGACGGTCGTGTCCGCGTCTGTCACATCGTCTGCTGCGCACTTGAGTGCAGCTAGAAGGGGAGAGGTCGGATCGCGCTCGATAGCGGGGCGGTCGCCTGTCACGGTATAGCTTCCATGGCAGCCGGGGACCGCGGCTTCGGCGCCGGCGATGGCCTGCTCTACCATGCGCGTCGCGGCGGCTGTATCGGTCGGCGGGGTCAGGCGCATATCGACCCAGACCTTGGCGTGGTCGGGCACGACATAGGGACGGTAGCCACCTTCGATCTGCCCAAACGTGATGGTCGAAGACCCCAGCTCATCGTGCGCGGGCAGCGCCACAAACGCGCGACGGAGCGAACACACGACCTCGGCCATGGCGGCGACGGCATCCGCGCCCTTCCACGGCTGGCTCGCATGCGCTGTCACGCCAGCCATTTCAATCTCGAACCACGTACGCCCCTTGTGCGCCACCTGGATCTGTCCGTCAGTGGGCTCGGTGTCCAGCACCCATTCACGCGAGCCGACCCAGCCAGCATCGATCGCGGTCTCTGAGCCGCGCATAAAGTCTTCCTCGTCGACTGAGCAGATGAGCGAAAAGCCGCGTCGGGGCAGCTCGCCCTCTGCCGCTACGCGCTCGAGCGTATGGACCAGAGCGGCAATGGCGCAGGCCAGGCCACCCTTCATATCGCAGGCACCGCGGCCGTAGAGCTTGCCGTCGCGCACGACCGCCCCGAGCGGCGGCGTGTTTGCGTCCCAGCCATCGCCCAAGGTAACGGTATCCATGTGGCAGATATAGACCAGCCGCGCCTCGTCGCCCAGTCCCGGCACGGTGACCATAAGGTTGCGGCGCCCGGGGAGTACTTCGAGCTCTGCAATCTGCATGGCATCGAGTACCGGATGGCTCAGCTGCGCCAACCGTTCCTCAATCAACGCTTTGATATAGCGTTCAATCTCGCCCTCGTACGCACCTGGGTCGGAACTGTCGATCAGCACGAGCCCTTGCGTAAGCCGCCAAGCAAAATCTGTATCAACCATAGGCACCTCACAGATAGTTAGGTCAACATACAGATTGTATGCCAAGAAGCGGCTCAGTGCATTTAAGGGAGTGCTCACAAAAACGGGGGCGCCTCTCGTGCGAAAGGCGCCCCCGCGGGCATTCAATGTCAGTGACGGGCAGGCCACATGGGGAACTGCCCGTCAGATCAGCCGGCGCTATTTGATCACGCGCACGCGATACATCGACGGAATCTGCTTGAGCGCCTCGATGGTGCTGCTGTCCAGG
>USLO01000051.1 GCA_900555515.1 uncultured Collinsella sp. | reverse complement strand
TTCTCTGCAAGCCCGGTTCGGTTACCCCGCACACCAAGTTCACCGGCGAGATCTACGTTCTGACCAAGGAGGAGGGCGGCCGTCACACCCCGTTCTTCGATGGTTATCGTCCTCAGTTCTACTTCCGTACCACCGACGTTACCGGTACGGTCAAGCTCCCCGAGGGCACCGAGATGGCTATGCCTGGTGACCACATCACCATCGAGGGCGACCTCATCCACCCGATCGCCATGGAGGAGGGCCTGCGCTTCGCTATCCGCGAGGGTGGCCACACCGTCGGTTCGGGCATCGTCTCCACGATCATTGAGTAAATTAGCTCTTTGATATAGCTGACTTAGAGAACCCGGCACTTATAGGGGTGCCGGGTTCTTTTCTGCAATGGATATTGAGCCGTTGCTGGTGTCGAGAGGATTGATAATGGTCCTGGATGCACCGTCGATTAGATCTCGATGGCTTCATTGATGTGTTCCAAATATGAATGGATCCACCGAGAACCAATTGACTCGAGGTTTTCATTGACAGCACTTACGTGGAGCTGATAAAGTAACAACTCGTGCCCGTACGGGGCGGAAATGAAAGGTTCAGGATACATGCGTACTCTAGTTACTCTTGCGTGCACTGAGTGCAAGCGCCGCAACTATACTACCACCAAGAACAAGTCGACCATGCCTGATCGTATGGAGATCAAGAAGTATTGCCCCTGGTGCCGTCACCACACGCTGCACAAAGAGACTCGCTAGTCTCTAGTCACATACGCCAGTAGTTCAATTGGTAGAGCATCGGTCTCCAAAACCGAGTGTTGAGGGTTCGAGTCCTTCCTGGCGTGCCAGTCATTATTCCGTAAGCTCCCACTTGGGGGCTTACGGTTTACTCATGTATAAGCGCATTGCGCGGAGGTAACCCAAATGGCCAACAAGAAGAACAAGAAGAAGGCTCAGCAGCCGGCACCTGCCAACAACGCTGCCGCCAACTCCAAGGTTGAGGCCAAGAAGGCCGTTGCCAAGAAGAACGAGAAGGCTGCGAAGTCCAAGAAGAACGAGAAGCCTGGTTTCTTCGCCCGCACCAAGAAGTATTTCGCTTCGGTCAAGTCCGAGATGAAGCGTGTCACGTGGCCCGATAAGAAGGAGCTCGTGAACTACTCGGTCGTCGTTTGCGCTTCTCTGATCGTCGTCGGCGTCGTCATCGCTCTGCTCGATGCTGGCTTTGGCGAGGCTCTTGCTCTGTTCTCTGGATTGAGGGGCTAAACCATGTCTAAGCGTTGGTACGTCGTTCACACTTACTCTGGATACGAGAACCGCGTTAAGTCCGATCTCGAGCATCGCATCGAGACTATGGGCATGCAGGACCGTATCTTTGATATCGAGATTCCTATGGAGCGTGTCACCGAGATTAAAGAGGGTGGCAAGCGTGAGACCAAGGATTCCAAGATCTTCCCGGGTTATGTCCTGGTCCGCATGGAGATGGATGACGATGCTTGGACGTGCGTTCGTAACACGCCTGGCGTCACCGGTTTCCTAGGCGGCAACGGCAAGCCCGCTCCGCTTTCCCGCGACGAGTACAACAAGATGACTCGTCGTCCCGGTAAGGGCGATTCGCCCAAGCGCACCTCGGTTGATATTCAGGTCGGCACGTCCGTCCGCGTCACCGATGGCCCGCTTACCGACTTTGATGGCAAGGTCTCCGAGGTTAACACCGAGGCTGGCAAGCTCAAGGTCACGCTGATGATCTTTGGCCGCGAGACGCCGGTCGAGCTCGACTTTAACCAGGTCGCTGTCATCGCTTAAGTTTTCGTCCGTTCGCGCGAGCGTGCTTCTTCTGTGACTGCTCATCTCAGGAGTGCTTCTAACACGTGCGTGCTTACGATATAGCAAGTACTTCACACTCGTGATTCGAAAGGAATGACCATGGCTGAGAAGAAGGTTGCCAACGTCATTAAGCTCCAGATTCCTGCTGGTGCAGCTAACCCCGCTCCTCCCGTCGGCCCCGCCCTGGGCGCTGCTGGCGTGAACATCATGCAGTTCTGCCAGGCCTTTAACGCCGAGACGCAGGACAAGAAGGGCGACATCATCCCCGTTGAGATCTCTGTCTACGAGGATAAGTCCTTCTCCTTCATCACCAAGACCCCGCCGGCGGCTCACCTCATCAAGAAGGAGCTGAACCTCAAGTCTGGTTCCGCTAAGCCCCAGGCCGACAAGGTTGGCCAGCTCTCCCAGGAGCAGCTCACCAAGATCGCCGAGATCAAGATGCCGGACCTCAATGCCAACGACATTGACGCCGCCAAGAAGATCATCGCCGGTACCGCCCGTTCCATGGGCGTCACCATCGCTGAGTAGCGATTTCTTATGGTAACGACGGGTGCTCCGACCGGGGCGCCCGTTAAATGTGTGCAATAGGGCACACGATACGATGTGGGAGGGCTCGCGCCCGTTTAACCACAGGAGGTAATGCACATGGCTAAGCATGGTAAGAGCTATAACGCCGCTGCCGAGAAGATTGACCGCGCCACGCTCTACACCCCCCTTCAGGCTGCCAAGCTCATCAAGGAGCTCGACACCGCCAAGTTCGACGAGACCGTCGAGGCCCACTTCCGTCTGGGCATCGATACTCGTAAGGCTGACCAGAACATCCGTGGTTCCATCTCCCTGCCCCACGGCACCGGCAAGACCGTTCGTGTTGCCGTCTTCGCCGAGGGCGAGAAGGCCCGCGAGGCCGAGGCTGCCGGCGCCGACATCATCGGTTCCGACGAGCTCGTCGCCCAGATTCAGAAGGGCGAGATCAACTTCGACGCCGCTATCGCTACGCCGAACATGATGGCCAAGGTTGGCCGCATCGGTAAGATCCTTGGTCCCCGTGGCCTCATGCCGAACCCCAAGCTCGGCACTGTGACCATGGACGTCGCCAAGATGGTCTCCGAGCTCAAGGCCGGCCGCGTTGAGTATCGCGCCGATCGCTATGGCATCTGCCACGTGCCCCTGGGCAAGAAGTCCTTCTCTGAGCAGCAGCTCGTCGAGAACTACGCTGCCCTGTACACCGAGATCCTGCGCGTCAAGCCCTCTTCTGCTAAGGGCAAGTACGTCAAGTCCATCTCCGTGTCTTCCACCATGGGCCCTGGCGTCAAGGTCGATCCCGCTGTCCAGCGTGACTTCCTGGCTGAGTAACTGCTAGTTACTGCCTGAGCAAAGCAAGCATTGCTAAAGAAACCCGGTTCTGCCTCGTGCAGGACCGGGTTTCTTGCTATCGCGTCAAAACCACCTCAAAGGGGACAGTGTCCTCTTTGAGGTGGTTACCAGGGTGTTCTTGCGGTTGAGGACTCGATTGCCTCGTGGCGTTTGAGCTCGCGACGCATGGTTTGTGAGTTGAGCCAGGCTGCTTGCCAGCCGCGGATTGGGTAGTGCGTCTGGTCGAGCTCAAACTGCGTATAGCCGCAGGCGTTGATGATCGTCGTTCCACACACATGCTGCCGCTCGCGCTGAAAATCGTGACCGTAGCTTTGGTGTACATGCCCATGCACCATGTAGTCGGGGTTCCAGGATTCGAGTGCTGTGTTAAAGCATTCGAATCCTCGATGCGGCAGATCGTCCAGATCACCCATACCGGCGGCGGGTGCATGGGTAAGCAGAATGTCGCACCCGCCGACCATCCTAACCTTACGCGACAGCTTACGCATGCGCTTGGACATCTCGCGTTCGGTGTACATGTTGGCGCCGTCGCGATAACGCATGGACCCGCCAAGGCCCGCAATGCGAATCCCTCGGTACGTGTACACGCTGTCTTCCACGCAGATACATCCGCCCGGTGCATGACGTGCGTAGCGGTCATCGTGATTGCCGCGCACGTAGATGAGCGGTTTGTTGATGACCGTAACCAAAAACTCAAGATAGTCCGGGTCCAGATCGCCGGCGGATAAAATCAGGTCGACTCCCTCAAAGCGTTCCTTGCGAAAGCACTCCCAAAGGCATCGTTCTTCGGTATCGGCTATGGCAAGGATTTTCATAGGGCAGGGACTTTCGGCTCATCGTCGAGCTGCGGAATGGTGCCTACCACGTTGTCCGCCAGCCAATTCATCTCGACAATCTGCGTGCTCGGCAGCGGAGGGAAGCCTTCGATCTGTACCACGCCGTTCTGGCTGTGGAGCTCGCCGCCAAAGGGGTTGATGGATCCCTCAACAATGCCGTTGCGGAGCAACTGCACGAGTTTGCGCGTTTGGTAGGGTAGGCCCGGAGCGTAACGGATGTCGATAACGCCGGAGCTCATGCCATACCAGTAGTTGACGGCGCGCACTTGGTTGTCGTCGCTGGTCTCGTCCCATGTGCCGTGCAGAAGGCTTTTCACGATAAGCTCGTAGTAGCGCCCCCAGTTCCAGACGGGCATGGCGATGCCGGTAACCTTGCCATCGACCAAGCGGTGAAGCCCGTAGGCGGTGGGATCTTCCAGCGACTTTGACATATCGGCGCCGGTCATGACGCTCACGCCTTCGCGGCACATGGCCTCGGCGAGACCTCCAGCGGGCACATCACCCCAGGTCAGGATAATTTGCGCGCGCGGGTCGAGCAGCGAGGCGCCAATCGCAAAGGCGTTGATCTCGCTGAGTGCGCCCGAGGCGAAGACCGACGCGTGGTAACCGATGCGGTGGTTGTCCGCCATGCTGGCCGCAAGGGCGCCCAGCAGAAACTTGGCCTCGTACATCTTGCCAAAGTACGAACGGACGCTTTGATGGGGAAGGCCGATAGAGCAGTTGAGGAACCGAACCCGGGGATACTCAACGGCAGCCCTGAGCGTGTATTCCATCAGGCGGTGCGAGGTTGAGAAAATGACGTTTGCTCCATGTTTGACAGCCGTTTCCACGGCGGCGTAGAACACATCCGGATCGTGACAGTCCTCGAACGCCTCGGTGCGCACGATACCGCCAAAGTGCTCATCGAGATACTGACGCCCTTGGTCGTGCAGGCTGTCCCAGCTCGACGTCGCACAGGGGAACTCATGGATAAAGGCGATGCGCAGGGGGTTGACCGTCGAGTAGACGGTCTTGCCCATAAAGAAGTTGAGCACGCCAGCGGTGGACTTGGCGGGCGTTTCTTCCTCGTCGACGCTCGGTGCTTCGACAAGATCGACCTTGTCCTCGTCATTTTTGCCGGCAATGACCAGCTCGCGCCAGATCTTGCACAGGCGGTTTACGACGATATCCGTCGGCGTATCCAGCAGGCGGTCCTGGTTGTACACATTGAGGTACACGAGCATGGCGTCGGCGGGCGTAATGTCCAGGTGATCGCCGCCTGCGCGAAGATAGGCGCGCTTAAAGAGCAGGAAGGTGTGGTGCAGGTAGTCGACCTTTTTCTGCGGCCATTTTTCGATAAGGTTCTGACCGAGCATCTTGGCGAGCATTTCGTAGCTTCCCTCACGCGAGAACTCGATCTCGTATAGGGGGCAGACGCGCCAAAACGCGTAGAACTCACCGTACAGGCGGCTTTCGACGGAATCCCATGTGCCGGGGTAGAGACGGGTGACCTTGGCCGAAACCGTCGGGGCGTCTAGGAATTTGAGGACACTGACGCGTTTGTTGCCTTCCTGGACATAGAACCGATGCATAAACTCGGTGACGATGATGGGGTCGCGATAGCCCTCGGTTACCTGGATGTCGTAGAGGTTGGACCACTTGCGGGCAAACTCGGTGTTAAACGGAAGCAGTGGCATAAAGTTACACGAAAAGGCGGACTGACGGCCTTTGGTGACCGTGCCGACGACCATTTCGAGCGGAATATCCCTTAGGCCGACATTCTCTCGCTGACCTAAGGGGAGCTGAGCAACCAAGCTATCGAGGTCCGTAAGGTATGGATGCTCGCTTTGGCTAATAGCGCGTCGACGTCCTTGCTCGCCGCGCTTGCGTGCTTGACGATAGGCCTCTTCCATGATGTTGCTCCCTTAGTCGTTTAAACAACTATATGAACCATGGTACCACGAATGAAAACCACTACAAAGATGCCTGTCCCCTTTGCGGTGGTTTAGGCGATGATGGGGGCGATGGCGCGGATGCAGGCGTCGGCTGCCGTGAAAGTAGTGCTGTCGTCGCTGACGATAAAGATGATCTTTCCTTTGATGCCAAAGTCGCCGATTTCGCTAAAGAGTACGTAGGGCTCCTTGTCAAAGCCCGAGATGGGAAGCACGGCGGCCTTGGTTGCGCTCGTGAGCTCGTCTGCCAGCGCGTCAAGGGAAGCCCACTTAGACGTGTCCTTTACGGCAACGGGCACGGCCACGCGTCCAAAGGGCATCAAATGCACGAGCGTGTTCTTGGAGATGTTGGAGTTGGGCACAATGATGGTCTGTCCACAGGCATCCTCAATCGTTGTATGGCGCCAAGTGATGTCTTGGACCACGCCCGACACACCGCCGACCTCGATATTGTCGCCGGGCTTGATGATGCCCATAAAGGTCACTTGCATGCCGCCGATAAGGTTTGACAGCGTGTCCTGAAAGCCGAGCGAGATGGCGATGCCGCCGACGCCAAGAGCGGCGACGAGCGCGTTTGCGTTAATGCCAAAGCAGTTGTCGAGGATAAAGCTGCCGCCAATCATCCAGATGACGGCGCGCGCGATGTTGATGAAGATACTCGATGCCGGAAGCGGGTTATCGTCTCGGTTAAGCAGATGGTTCAGGGTCTTGGATACGACCTTGGCGGCGACGGCGGTGCCTATCGCCAAGATGACGGCCCAGATGATGTTGTGGACCCACCGTTGCTCAAAGAAATGAAGAATCGGCTCAAACAATTCCATGTAGGGAAAACCTCCTAATGATCGTCCAACCATGATACCCACCAAGAAGCCCGTCCGATCAAATTCGGACGGGCTTCTGTGCTCGATATAAGGTTTACGCGGCGGGGCTGCAAGGCCCGGCGGTGTAGCTTAGCGTCGACGCTTCCAGATAATGCCGAGGAAGATGACGATGATGCCGCCGATAAGGCACGCGCCAACTACTGCCAGCGTGCGGTCTCCCGTTGCAGCGAGCTTACCGGTCGTCTTCTTGGTGATGACCTTCGTGGTCGTCGTGTCCGTCTTAGGCGAGGGCTTAGGCGTCGGGGCCGGTGTGGGCGTGGGGTCCACGGCAGCGGAGCCAAAGCTGATGGTGCCCGCGAGCGAGGCCATCTTGCTCTCCCAGCTGTTCTGCCCGATCAGCGCCCTCAGCGCTGACTCGCAGGTACCCCACTCGGTGTGCTTGGTGGCGTTTGCGAAGGTGGGGAAGTCGGTCGTGTTGGTGATGATGTAGTTGTTGGTGGCGACGGTATAGGTCTTGGCGGGGTCGAGCGTGCTGCCGTCTTTGGTGAGCGTGGCACTCACGATGCGCTTGCTTTCGGACTGCGTCCAATCGATTGTCACGTTGATGCCGCCGAAGGAAAGGACACTGCCGGAGTCGTCGCGCCACTTGTACGTGTCTTGCGCCTCCTGCTCGGTGTGACCGGCCGCCACGTAGGCTTGCTGAAGCTCGTAGCTGTGATTGCACTCGTCGCTGATTTGTAGCGAGTGCTCGAGCGCTGCGAGGAAGTCCGCGCCGGTCATGGTCCAGGTCTCCACGGTGTTGCCGTAGGGCGAGATGGCGATGACGTTGCCGGCGGTCACGTTGCCCGCCGCGATGCCGCCGCGGATGCCGCCGGCGTTTTCGATAGCGAGGTCCGCGCCCGTCAGGGCAAGATAGGAGCCGCAAATCACGTGGCCGATGGTCTGGGCCTTGGTGGTGTCGCCCTCCTTGCTGGGGCGGAAATCGGTGGTGCGCACCATTTCCCAGCCATGCGTGCCTGCAGCGTCCTCGCCGTAGAAATAGTTGGCGGTGGATGTGCCGAGCACCTTGTTCGATTCGTTTTCAAAGTCCTCGTCGAGCGGCTTGATTTTGTTGCGGACGGCTTCAAGGAGGCTCTGGTAGTCGGAGCCCTTGTCGGGGTCTGCCAAAAGGTCGTTGACGTTCTTGGCGGTGTAGAGCTTCTCGTTGCTGTCGTCTGCAGGGACCGTGACCGTGTCATCGTCGGTCGTCTCGGTGCCATTCGTGTCGTACTTGTACGGAATGGAAAGCAGTCCCACCTCGGCAAAGGCACTGCCCGCCTCGACAACGTGGATTGTCTTGCCGTCGGCTCCCGTCACCTTCTCGTTAAGGTTGATGTGCTCGTGGCCTGCGATAAGGGCATCGACGCCACGGAGTCGCGTGGCAAAGGTCTTGGCGTCGAGCGTGTGCGCGATACACACAACAACATCGCAGCCCTCCTTGCGCAGCTGCTCTGCCTCGGTATTGATGGCGTTCGCGGCACCCGAGAACGACGTACCCGCGACCAGGTCCGCGCGCAGCGAGGATCCCAGCGACTCATCCATGGCGCCCACGACGCCGACCTTGATTTTGTAGTCGAATGTGGAGTGATCTTCGCTATCCTCCCAGGTGCGATCGAGCGTCTTCGTGATGCTCGAGCTCCATACGCCGCTCGTAGACTTTGCGTTCGCGCAGAGCATGGCGAAGGGCGTGCCAGTGGTGCTGTAGCCGGTCATGGTGCGGAGTTTGTCCGCGCCGTAGCTCCAGTCGTGGTTACCTGGCGTGGTCGCGTCGTAGCCGTCGGCATAGAAGGTGTCCATGAGCTCGGCGATGCTCTTGCCCTCGCTCATGGTGGCGAAGGACTGTCCGTGGAAGGTGTCGCCCGCATCGAGCAAAAGATCGGGGGCGTTGCCCTGGGCGCTATAGAGAACCGCCAGTCCGTCAAAGCCCACAGTGCCAGTGCCCTTGCTTTCGTTGTAGCTGTACTTGTAGCTGCCGTGGATGTCGTTGGTGTGCATGACGGTCACAGAGCCGTCAATAGCGGCGGGCAGGTTCCCCGCGAAAGCGAGGCTTGGGATGCCTGCGAGCGCGCCGGCAAACAACGCGGCGGCCAACGCAAGGCGGGGGAGTCTTTTCATGGCAGTTTCCTTAGTCCTTAGCCAGAATATCTGGTTGAATGTCGGATTATCGACATAATATGCGAAAACCGCCGCAAGGGCGTCTGTCCCTTTGCGGCGGTTTTGACGTTTGCGCAGATAAAACCTACCAAAATAAACCTGTCCCTTTTTGGCAGGTTTTAGCTCAGCAGCATGCGGTCGTTGGCGAGCTCGCCGCCCGAGACCTCCTCGAACTTCTGCAGCAGGTCGGCTACGGTGAGCGACTTCTTCTCATTGCCCGCCACGTCGTAGATCACGTGGCCTTCGTGCATCATGATCAGACGGTTGCCCAGACGGATGGCGTCGTTCATGTTGTGCGTGACCATGAGCGTGGTCAGGTGGTTCTCGTCGACGATCTCCTCGGTCAGGTTGAGCACCTTAGAGGCCGTCTTGGGGTCGAGGGCCGCGGTGTGCTCGTCGAGCAGCAGCAGGCGCGGCCTGGTGAGCGTGGCCATCAGCAGGGTGAGTGCCTGGCGCTGGCCACCCGAGAGCAGGCCGACCTTGGCGTTGAGACGCGTGTCCAGACCAAGGTCCAGGCGCTTGAGCAGCTCGACGTACTCATCTTTCTCGGCCTTGGTGACGCCCCACGAAAGGCCGCGACGCTGGCCGCGACGCTTGGCGAGGGCCAGGTTCTCGGCGATCTGCATGTCGGCAGCGGTACCGCGCATGGGGTCCTGAAACACGCGGCCCAGGTACTTAGCGCGCTGCGACTCGCTCAGGCGCGAGATGTCGGTGCCGTCGAGCTCAATAACGCCCGAATCGAGCGGGTACACGCCGGCGATCATGTTGAGCAGCGTGGACTTGCCGGCGCCGTTGCCGCCGATCACGGTTACAAAGTCGCCGTCATTTAGGGTGAGGTCGACGCCGGTGAGCGCGCGCTTCTCGGTGACGGTGCCCTTGTTAAAGGTCTTCTTGACGTGCGAGAGCTTAAGCATCTGCCTCATCCCCCTTCGTGTAGGAGCTGCGGAGCTTATAGCGCTCCCAAACCACGGGCACGCACAGGGCCACAGCGACAATCACGGCGGAGAGCAGCTTCATGTCGTTGGCGTCCATGCCCAACTGCAGCACGATGGCGCGGATAAGGAAGTACACCACGGAGCCAAAGACGGCGGAGGCAAGACGGACGCTAAACTGCGTGAGGCCGCCGGGAAGCAGACGGCCGAGCACCTCGCCGATAACAATGGCGGCAAGACCGATAACGATGGCACCGGTGCCCATACCAATGTCGGCATACTTTTGGCTCTGGCAGATGAGCGCGCCCGAAAGGCCGATGAGGGCGTTGGAGAGCACGAGGGCGATCATCTTGGTGGAGTTGGTGTTGACGCCCAGAGCGCGGATCATGTACTCGTTGTTGCCGGTGGCGCGCAGCGCCGAGCCGATCTCGGTGCCAAAGAACCAATACAGGATGGCAACGATAGCCACGGCGAGCAGGATGCCCAAGATGATGGCAACGGTGGACTGCGGCAGACCGGTCATATTGCTGACGGCGGAGAACACGGTGCCCTTGGCAAGAATGGGCGTATTGGACTTGCCCATGATGCGCAGGTTGATGGACCACAGGCTGATCTGGGTGAGGATTCCGGCGAGGATCGCAGGAATCTCAAAGACGGTGGTCAAAATGCCCGTGACGGCGCCCGCGATGGCGCCGGCGCACATACCGGCCAGCACGGCGAACAGCGGGTCGACGTTGTTATTGACGATGAGCACGGCGCAGACACAGCCGCCGAGGGCAAAGCTGCCGTCGCAGGTCATATCGGGGATGTCGAGCAAGCGGAACGTGATAAACACGCCAAGCACCATAATGCCCCAGAGGACGCCCTGCGAAACGGCGCCCTGCAATGCAATGAGCATGCTTCATACCTCCTAGGATAGGGTGGA
>USLO01000050.1 GCA_900555515.1 uncultured Collinsella sp. | reverse complement strand
GTCGGGGGATAGGGCCCGCTTCGCCCGCCGGCCCGTAAATTGTATCATCCAGTGTGGAACGAGGATGCCCGTTGCCGAGTGCGACGGGCTTGCAATAAGAGGAGAGCCATGTCGAAGCAAGCGGTCGTTGGAATCTTGGCGCATGTCGATGCCGGCAAGACCACGCTGGCCGAGGCCATGCTGTTCAACGCGGGTCGCATTCGCAAGCGCGGGCGCGTGGACGATGGCGATTCGCATCTGGACACTAATGCGATCGAGCGCGAGCGCGGCATCACGATTTTCTCGTCACAGGCCGTGCTCGACCATGGCGATACCCACGTCATGCTCGTGGATGCGCCGGGGCATGTCGATTTTTCTGCCGAGGCGGAGCGCACGCTGCGCGCACTCGACTACGCGATTTTGGTTGTGGGCGCCAACGACGGCGTGCAAGGGCACACCGAAACCCTGTGGCGCCTGCTTGCGCGCTATGACATTCCGACGTTCATCTATATCAACAAGATTGATTTGGAGAATCCCGGCCGCGATGTTTTGCTGGCACAGCTTGGGCAGCGTCTTTCCGAGGGCTGCCTGGATGCCAACGAACTGCTGGCGGGCGGCGCCGTTCAGGAGGACGCTGCTGCGTTGGACGAGGCGGCGCTCGAGGAGTTTTTTGAAGCGGGCGAGCTTTCTGTCGCAACGCTGTCGCGCATGGTTGCCGAGCGCAAGCTCTTTCCCTGCTTTGCCGGCTCGGCGCTCAGGGACCAGGGCGTGGACGAACTGCTGGATGGCATATGTGCGCTGATGCGCGAACAGGCGTGGCTCCCGGAGTTTGCCGCGCGCGTCTATCGTGTCAGCCGCGGGGATCGCGGCGAGCGTTTGGCTTGGGTTAAAGTGACCGGCGGCACGCTGCACGCAAAACAGATGATTGGCGGACGTTCCGGTGCCGAGGCATGGGAGCAAAAGATCGATCAGGTGCGCATCTATAACGGCGAGAAATACGAGCTTGCACAGAAAGTTGCCGCTGGCGGCATCTGCGCCGTGACGGGTCTTGCACACGTTCGCCCAGGGGACGCCCTGGGCGCGGAGCCCGCGGGCGATGCGCCCGTCATTGCGCCAGTCCTTACCTATACGGTGCTTCCGGGCGAACACGATGTCCACGCGGTGTTCAAAGCACTGACTGAGTTGGCGGACGAAGATCCTATGCTCGGCGTAAGCTGGAATACGCATCTTGAGCAGATTCATTTGCAGTTGATGGGCGCCGTGCAGCTCGAGGTCGTGCAGCGGGTGTTGGCCGATCGCTTTGGCCTTTCGATTGATTTTGAGTCTGGCGGCATTCTCTATAAGGAGACTATTTCGCAGCCGGTCGAGGGCGTGGGCCACTTTGAGCCACTGCGCCACTATGCCGAGGTACATCTGCGCCTGGAGCCATTGCCGGCGGGTTCGGGCGTGCAGTTTGGCACCGTTACCTCGACCGACGAGCTCGATCTTAACTGGCAGCGTCTGGCGCTCACCAACGCCATGGAGCGCGATCACCTGGGCGTGCTGACCGGCTCTCCCATCACCGATGTGCGCATTACGCTCACGGGCGGCCGTGCGCATGCCAAACACACCGAGGGCGGCGATTTTCGCCAGGCCACGTACCGCGCGATTCGTCAGGGTTTGATGCAGGCGCGTGAGGCCGGCGCGGCGGTGCTGTTGGAGCCGTGGTATCGCTTTGAACTCGAGGTGCCGGGGGAGTGCGTGGGCCGGGCGCTCTCGGATGCCACACGCATGGGTGCCGAGTACGAGCCGCCGACGATGGCGGGAGACCGGGCGAAGCTTGTGGGTCGTGTGCCGGCATCTGAGGTGCAGGATTACGCGCTGGAGGTGGCCGCCTACACGAGTGGTCGCGGTCATCTGTACCTGGAGTTCGCCGGCTATGCGGCTTGCCATGATGCCGAGCGCGTCATCGAGGCGGCCGCCTATGAGCCCGAGGCCGATCTGCCCAACACGCCCGATTCGGTCTTTTGCTCTCACGGCGCCGGTTACACGGTCAAATGGTACGACGTACCCGCCGCAGCCCACGTAAAGGTCGATCCCGCCACCTTCCGCCCCTGGCGAGCGGCGGACGCCGAGTTTTTCGGCCATAGGTGATAGAGGGTCAGTCTCTTTATCGCATCCTGTTGGTATAACTCGGTATAAGTTGGTATAACTATTACCAGGGTTTGCCAATCCGAGGAGGCCGACATGAATCCAAATCCCTTTAAGCCCACTGCTGGCAAGCGGCCCCCGGTACTCATCGGCCGCGAGTCGGTCATCGAAGATTTTGAGGAAGGGCTCGATAACGGCGCCGGAGCGCCGGGCAGGTTCATGCTCATTACGGGAAACCGCGGCTGCGGCAAAACGGTTCTCCTGCGGGAGCTGCAACGTTTGGCTAGCGAGCGCGGATGGGCGGTTGTTTCCGATTCCGCTTCGCTTGGCTTATGCGACCGCTTGGCCGAGGCGCTTCGCTCGAATAAGCCCGTTGTGACGTCAATGGAGTTCGGTCCGTCGTTTGGTCGGATGTCGGTTGAGGCGGCGCGAGCAAAAGGCGAGACGTTGCGAGGGCTGGTCAACGAACGCCTCAAGAAACTCGGGCCAGGCAAGGGCATACTGTTTGCGATTGACGAGGCGCAGTCTGCGTCTATCGAGGAGCTGGCGGCGCTGGCCGTTCTCTATCAGCAAGTGCTTGGAGACCAAGATGCCACGGGCTTGCCCGATAGCGACCAGCGCGGTCTTGCGCTGGTTTTTGCCGGCTTGCCCAGTATGGTTGATGACTTGCTCGAAGAGCCGAGCGTAACGTTTCTGCGCCGCGCCCAGCAGCGTACGCTGGGGGCGATTTCTTTGCCCAAAGTGCGCGATTCATATATCCAGACGGTCAAAGACGCTGGTCTTTACGTTGACACGGAGACGGCGGACCTTGCGGCACACAAGAGCATGGGGCATCCCTATATGGTCCAGTTGGTGGGCTATTACATGTGGCGCTCTGCCGTCCGGCGCAACTCGCAGGTCATTGAAAGGTGCGATGTCGAGGCTGGCCATGCGGATGCCATCTCTGAGTTCTACGAAGCGGTCGACGCGCCCCTGTATTATGGATTGCGCAGTCCGCAACGCCTCTTTATCGAGGCCATGGCTGCTGACGAGGGTAAGCCGACGCGCATGGCGGACATCATTGAGCGTTGCGATCGCACCCAGAGCTGGGCGAGTAAATATCGTGCAAGCCTGATTCGCGAGCGCGTCATCGAGGCTGCCGGATACGGCCTCGTCCGGTTTACCGTGCCCATGCTGGGCGCGTACATTCGCGATCGCATTTTATGGCACGAGTAGGGTGATAAAGGGACAGCCCTTTTGTCACATCGATAGATGCGAGGTCAAAACATGGTGATTCAAACTGAGCGATTGACGCTTCGTCCGTGGCGCGAGACGGATGCGGCGAGCCTGTTTGCATATGCGAGCGACCCGGACGTGGGGCCGGCTGCGGGCTGGCCGCCCCACCGAAGCATTGGGGAAAGCAGAGAGATCATTCGGACGGTCTTTACGGCGCCCCATACCTTTGCCATTTGTCTGCCTGAGACAGACGAGCACATTGGCAGCATCGGGCTTATGCCCCCTCGCTGCGGGTCGAACAGCCAAAGAGTTGGACTCGAGCTTGAGGTGGGGTATTGGGTCGCCAAGCCGTTCTGGGGTCGAGGCTTTGCTCCCGAGGCGGTGCGAGCCATGCAGCGCTATGCGTTCGAAACGCTTGGTTGCAAGGCGCTTTGGTGCGGATACTATGAGGGCAATAACAAGTCGTTACGCGTCCAGCAAAAATGCGGGTTCGCGCCACATCACGTTGAGCGCGACGTGCCCTGCGAGCTTATGGGCGATGTGCGTACCGAGTACTTTACGTATTTGACCCGCGAAGACTGGCGCGGGCGGGCACAGTGCGAGTAACGTGACAAAGGGACAGTTCCTTTGCCACGTTCGGCTAACAGGAAGGGGAGCAATGACGGTGCCGCAACAACCAAGTGCTATCGAGGTACGTGGCGCGCGCGTCCATAACCTCAAGGACATCGATATCGATATCCCGCTGGGAAAGCTCGTAGGCATTGCCGGCGTGTCGGGTTCGGGCAAGAGTTCGCTGGCACTGGGCGTTCTTTACGCCGAGGGCTCGCGCCGTTACCTGGAGGCGCTCAGCACCTATACTCGCCGTCGTCTGACGCAGGCCGAACATGCCCAGGTGGATGAGGTCTTGCACGTGCCGGCGGCGCTCGCGCTACACCAGCGTCCGAGCGTGCCGGGCGTGCGTTCCACTTTTGGCACCATGACCGAGCTCAACAATAGCCTGCGTCTGCTCTTTAGCCGTTGCGCCCATCACGTGTGCCCGCACTGCGGGGCGCGCGTGGAGCCGAGCCTTAACGTGGCCGCAGGCCTGTCGCTCACGTGTCCGACATGCGGCCGCGAGTTCTACGCTCCGAGTGCCGAGGATTTGGCTTTCAATAGCGGCGGTGCGTGCCCTACCTGTGGCGGCACCGGTGTCATGCGCGAGGTGGACGAGGCGAGCCTGGTGCCCGACGAGTCAAAGACTATCAACGAGGGTGCGGTGCTTCCCTGGGGTACGCTCATGTGGGATCTGATGAAACAGGTGGCTGGCGAGATGGGCATACGCACCGACGTACCGTTTAACCAGCTCACGCCTCAAGAGCGCGACATCGTGTTCCATGGTCCGGCGGTTAAGAAGCACATTCTCTACGTTCCCAAAAACGGCGAGGGCGCCACGCCGCTCGACTTCACCTATTACAACGCCGTCTATACCGTCGAGAATGCGCTCGCCAAGGTCAAGGACGATAAGGGGCTCAAACGCGTTGCACGCTTTTTGCGCGAGGGGCCATGCCGCGACTGTGGTGGCACGCGTCTTTCCGAGGCTGCGCGCCAGCCCCAGGTGCGCGGTATCAATCTGGCACAGGCCGCGGCCATGACGCTGGGCGAGGCGATTGAGTGGGTGCGCGGGGTGCCCGCATCCTTGCCGCCCGAGATGCGGCCCATGGCGACGGATATATGCGATTCGTTTTTGAGCGCGGCCCGTCGTCTGGTCGACCTGGGCCTCGATTACCTTTCACTCGATCGCGCCGGTGCCACGCTCTCCACGGGTGAGCGCCAGCGCGTGCAGCTTGCTCGCGTGGTGCGCAACCGATCGACAGGCGTGCTCTATGTGCTGGACGAGCCTTCGATCGGCTTGCATCCTGCCAATGTCGACGGCTTGGTGGGTGTGATGCGCGATCTGGTGGATGACGGCAACACCGTGGTTGTTGTCGACCACGATACGCGCGTACTGGCGGAAGCCGACTATCTCGTCGAGATGGGCCCCGTTGCCGGAGCAGACGGCGGTAATGTGATTGCCACTGGTACGGTAGGCGAGGTCGAGCAATCGCGGGGCAGCCGCATCGCTCCGTTTTTGCGCGCAGAGCCCAAGCGCTTGCGTCCGCAGGTGACTGACGACGAGATGTTCGACCAGGGGCATATCCACATGGCAACCGATGCTATCCATACCGTCAAGCCGCTCGAAGTCTATATCCCGCGCGGCCGTCTCGTCGCGGTTACGGGCGTTTCGGGTTCGGGCAAGACGACGTTGGTGCTCGAGACGCTCATCCCGGCACTCAAGGCGCAGACAGCCGGCGAGCGCCTGCCAAAACATGTGCGTTGGATCGATGCCGAAGGCATTGCCCGCGCAAACCTGATTGACGCTACGCCTATCGGCGCCAACGTGCGCTCGACGGTGGCGACTTATGCCGACATCCATGATGAGCTGCGCCGCGCCTTCGCCCGCACGCCAGAGGCCAAGGCAGCCGGCTACAAGGCAGGTGCCTTTAGCTACAACACTGGCACTCTGCGCTGCCCTACGTGCGACGGCACGGGCTCGATATCGCTCGACGTGCAGTTTCTGCCCGACGTCGAGATCGTCTGCCCGGCATGTCGCGGCTCTCGCTACGCGGAAGCCGCCTCGCATATCCATCGCGAGGGCAAGGACGGGAGCCTGCTTACGTTGCCGCAGCTCATGGACATGAGTGTGGACGAGGCCATCGACACCACACTGGGACTCAAGAAAGTCCAGGCGCGCTTGCAGACCTTGCACGACCTGGGCTTGGGCTATCTTACGCTCGGTGAGCCCACGCCGGCGCTTTCGGGCGGCGAGGCGCAGCGTCTAAAGCTTGCGAGCGAGATGGGTCGTGTGCAGGACGATGCCGTATTCGTATTCGACGAGCCCACGATCGGACTACATCCGCTCGATGTTCAGGTGTTGTTGAGCGTGTTCGACGGCCTTGTTGCCAAGGGCGCCACGGTTATCGTGATCGAACACGATCTCGACCTTATTCGCAATGCCGATTACGTGATCGACATGGGCCCGGGCGGTGGCGATGCGGGCGGACAAATCGTCTGCGCCGGCACGCCGAGCGACATCGCGTCCTGCCCCGCAAGCATCACCGGCCGCTATCTATAGACAATGAGGCAAAGGGACAGCCTCTTTGCCTCATTGATGCCTATTTCACGCATTGAGCCGCGAGATAGTCGCGGAAGAACGGCAATTCAAAAGCGACGATTCCGCGCCCGCGTTCTCCAATGATGCCGGCATCTATCATGCGGCGTCGGTAGCGGGAGACCTGCTGCGGCGAACGCTTAAGGCGCTCGACAAGGTCGGCGGTGGTGGACTCTTCCTTGTCATCGAGCATGGCGATGAGGAATCGCTTGTCCTCTGCCGTGAGTTCCCGATAGGTTGCCGCGAGGATTCGGTCGTCCATCTCGTCGCGCGCGATTTTGATTCCCAGGTCAAAGTCGCGTGACGAGATTTCCTTCGAATCGCTTGTGAGATCCCAGGCACGGTAGCCTACGAGTTGCAATAGGAAGGGAAAACCAGAGATCGAGCGAACGGCTCTATCGATTCCCTCAGCATCTGCCAGGCGATCGTTTTCCTGGATCGTGCGAATCAAGGCCTCGCGTACGTCATAGTCGGCAATGCGACCCAGATGATATTGTTGGGCGCGGCGAAGGAACGAGACCGTCTTGTGGTTCAGTAGCGTCGATACGTTGTTGGGAAGTCCCGCCATGAGCAGAGCGACGCGTTTCCCATCGGTCACAAAGTGCTGATACGTCGCTGCGAGCTGAATCATCTCGTCGAGTGTCGGGTCCACCTCGTCAACCGTGACGAGCAGACCGGTGCCCGCCTCGTTGAGCCGGTCGATGATGTCGCTCATGCGATAACGCCAGGTTGAGGCATCGTGGACACGATTGACCTCGATACTGCCGAGCGGTGCAATTCCGAGGCCGGTGACTTCGAAGTGGTTGGACGAGTCGATAAGATGGCCGGCAGCACGTTTCGCCCCGAACTCGATTTCCTCAAGCATTCCCGAGAGCGCGGTCGTCTTTACGGCAATCCAGCCGTGGGATTCCGCCCTTGTCGCGAGCGACGACATGAGAGCGGTTTTACCGGTTCCACGAGCGCCTGAGAAGATCGAGGTCAATTCTGGGCGCCTGCGCTGGCTCAAGAAGGCACGGTCCAAATCCCGAATAATCTGTTGTCTGCCAGCGAGGTGGGCAGGAACCTCACCAAAACTGGGGGTAAACGGGTTCTCGAGATATTTCACAAGGCTCTCCTTTAGCGTCTCGGGTTAATTTCATTTTATTCTAGTTAATCTCAATTAAAAACGATTAATTTCATTTCAAAGCATAAGGTTGCCCCGTGCGTTATCGAAGCGGTGCTTGAATAGCTTACGTTGGAGCCCGAAAATGGGTTCAGCCCATTCGCGAAATTTGCACGCCCTATTGTGAGTGGGCTCTCAGATGAGCTGAAGCTGCCATCGTGCGGCTGATAGGGGCAATCATGAAAAACAGAATCTATGGGTATGCTCGAGTTTCGTCAGCAGATCAGAACCTGGATCGCCAACTGGATGCGCTGGAGCGGTTTCCGGTCCAAACGAATTTGATCTATGCTGACAAAGCGAGTGGAAAGGACTTCAGGCGTCCTCAGTACCGGCGTCTTCTTCGTCGTCTGCGCGAAGGGGACGTTCTGGTGATTAAGAGTATCGATCGATTGGGTCGCGACTACCGTGAAGTTATCGATGAATGGCGTCGCCTAACGACGGACAAACGCGTTGCCATCGTGGTGCTCGATATGCCATTGCTTGATACACGCGAACAACCCAATGGAATTACGGGGACTTTTATTGCCGATCTAGTGCTTCAGGTTTTGAGTTACGTGGCTCAGGTGGAGCGTGAAAACATAAAGCAGCGCCAGGCGGAGGGTATCGCGTCGGCGCGTCTGCGGGGTGTGAGATTTGGGAGACCGACGCTCGAACGTTCGGATAGCTACCGCGATGTCATCAAATCATTCGAAGGAGGTGAGGTTACGAGACAAGAGGCCGCAATGCTTTTGAACGTTAGCGCATCGACGTTTGATCGTTGGAGACGGGCGGACGCGAACGGATATGACCGTTCGCCGTCTGCCCGTCCTCTTTAGCTAGACATTTTGACGAGGGGAGTTTATTGCACAGGGCCCACTCCTTCCCTCGATGTTTATCCAGTTCACGCCCTTGAATCAAATAGTGCCACTGCGTCGCCAATTCGTCTGCTATTTGACGAGGGGGAGGTTAAACGACTACCAAGGGATATGTAATGAAGAAAAAGTTATTTACGGCAGTTCTGGCTTTTAGCGCGGCGGCGCTAATCGGCATTTCTCTACCACTCGGAATTACGGGTCGCGGCTGGAGTCCGACATTCGCATTTGCAGCGACTAAGAAAAGCGGAAAGAAGCCAAAGCCAGGTAAGAAGGATTCAGTAAAAATCGATCAACTAAACTGGAGTGTCTCAGAAGGCGTTGTTGATGGCGTCGAGATGATGACATTTGAATATGACAATAAATCGAGCTTCGATATTGCTCAGTTCACTATTCAGTTTGAGCCGAAAGGGGAGTTGACTGACGAGCAGAAACTTCTGTTTACTGACGTTTTTGATGAGGAAGAGGCTACGCACGATTATTCAACGCTGAAAATGACGGCGGATAGCCAGCGAATCGTCGAGAAGCGAGAATCGGTTGATAGCGTTCCGTGCATTACCCATGGTGACTATGTCGCCAATGCCCAGCAGAATCAATATGACCTGATGGAGCCTTCAGTGGCGACTATTGCCTATCTAGGCGGCGATGGAAAGATATATCTCGAGTACTATAGTTTCAAGTCGAAAACCTATACGACTTCATCAAAGGGCGGTGTCAAGGCGTATGACTGGCCAACAAAAGCCCTTGCAAAATCCTTGCCGAAGCCTGACTGCCCTATCGTTTATACGTCGTTAGACGAAAAAGACTGCCTTTCGTTTGTCGCATTTGGCATCGATCATGATGGGTACGACAAATACATCAAAGCTTGCAAGAAAAAGGGATACAAGGACATCGAATATTCGTATGACAGCAGTTTTTGCGCAAAGGATAAAAAGGGACGGGAACTGATGATCGGATATAGCGACCGAGATCAGCGGATGGATGTCAGCGTTTCAGTTGATTAAGTTGGGCATATGATCGAATGATCAACGCGTTATGATGCCTATGTATGGATTGGGGTGCCGGCCTATGGTCTGTGCCCCAATCTTTCTAAAGTTACGTGCAGCAGAATAGGTATTAAATTAACGTATGAATGTGTATTCATATTATGTTGGATTTAAGTCCTTCCTTTCTGAATTGGTTGACATCAAAACTCAATATAAATGAATTGAGTCCGTAATTACCCTGAGGACAACTGGAGGACAAGGGCTAAATGAGCGTTTCCAATCCGTTTAAAACAATTGGCCAGAAGATAATTGTCGCCCTATTGGCGTTAGGCTTGATTGCAGCTTGTGGCGGCTGCGTGTACCTGTGGTTGACGCGCGATCAGACCGTTATAAGCGATGATTCGATTCGGGAAGAAATTAAGCCGGTAACGAAGTTGCTTACCTACGAATACGATTTTACTCAGGTTCTATATATTGACGATGCAGGGAATCCGTTTGGTTTTAACAACCCATTTACTACTAAGCGATATGTGTCGACCATCGATGGCAAGGCGGATATCGGCCTGAACGTAGACGATGAGAACCTGAAGGTAAAAGTCCATCGTTCGAAAAACAACGAGTCGGTAATAAAATCTGTTAATGTTACGCTTCCGCATTCCGAGATCGTGACGTTGTCAACGGATCCGAACTCGCTTAAAAAGTACGTTGAGGACAATGGTTTTCTTAATTGGAATCAGGTCAGTACGGACGATTTAAATAAATTGCTTCAGCAGGCTGATAAGGACCAGAGGCAAAAGGTTCAAGAAAGTGGCATGCTGGAAAAATCTGATGAACGTGCAGTAAAACTGGTGAAAAAGCAGGTGTCGACGTTCTGTGGTCCAGACGTAAGGGTCAATGTCGAATTCGAAGATTAATATCTACCTTTGAAATCAAATTACTGATTCAGCTGAATGCCCGCTATCGCGATGCCTTACGTTGCGATAGCGGGCATCTCTGATTTCGTTTGAAGGGTGTCAATGTGACAATTGTCCGATATGACAACGAGACTGTCCCTTTGTCACATTCCCGGAAAGCCTGTTTGGCGTAGGGCCTCGTAGAGGACGATGGCGGCGCTGTTGGAGAGGTTGAGTGCGCTGATGCGGTAGTCGTCCGGGTTGACGAAGTTGCCGCAGATATCCTGTTGAAGGATGGCCTCGTGGCTGTCCTCGGTATGCCCCAGCGATTCCTCGTGAGCTTCCCATGCCTCGGCGTTATCGAGCGAGTCGCAATCGCGCAGCATCGGGATGCGCTCGCAGCGCTCGGGCGCCGCGGCAAGCAGTGGCTCGGGAATGCCCGAGCT
>USLO01000049.1 GCA_900555515.1 uncultured Collinsella sp. | reverse complement strand
CGGAAAGCACATTAAGTGCTTTCCTTTGCGTGCGGAACTCGCGACAAACTTCATGCCCTCCGGTCCGCCCCGGGAGCTAGGTTAACTAATTCGGGCCCGGCATTCAGAAAAGTCAGTGCAGCAAAATGGCGATGCGGATAGGAACGTGGGTATGGTTTTCGCTGCGCGCACGGGTCCCCTGGGAAGCACCGTGCATTTTTGGGAGTATTCAGCAAGCCAGGACGGCTGCATACGCGCCGGACATACCTTATTGGTCCCAAGAACGCCTTCAGCGGGCGGTTTTGGTCGGTGGGCAGACCCCGTTGGGACAAATGGGCGTACTTCGCGCCGTACCGGAGCCCAAAATGACGTCAATCTCCGCAACGTTACTCAGCCGCAGCGGCACCGGCAGAGCTCGCGGTGCTGAATACTCCGTTTTTTGCACGGCACGGGCGGGGGTACATCAGGATCAGGAAGGACATCCCAGCCTTTTTATGCAATCTGTAATGGGAAGTATGCAAAACACCAAGAGATAGCATTGCTGGTGTCCAAATTGAGCGCGGGGCAGCAGCACCTCCGCCCCGCACCCAAATCCAACAGAGCAGGGACGCTCATGGCGGATCCCCACCAAAACGCAAACGCGGCTCGAGCGCTATCCCAAAAAGGCTGCCCGAGCCGCGCTTAACGGTACGGCATGAATACTTAGCGCTCGTAAATCAAGTTACCTGCCAGGTAGGTGGCCTGAACCTTGGTAGCCTGGAGGTCTTGGGGGTCAACGGTGAGCGGGTTTTGGTCCAGGACTACCAGGTCGGCGTATTTGCCGGGCTCCAGGCTGCCGAGGTTTTGCTCGTCGCCCGCTGCATAGGCGCTGCCCAGGGTGTAGTTGCGCAGGGCCGTTGCTGCATCGATGCGCTCGCTCGGCAACCAGCCGCCCTCGGGCCAGTGGCTTTTGGGGTCCTGGCGCGTGATAGCCGTGTAGAGCACGTTCATGCTGGTAACAGCTGTGATGGGGCTGTCGGTACCGAAGGCTTGGCGAATGCCGCGCTGCTTATAGGTTGCGAACGGCCACATGATGCGGCTGCGCTCCAGGCCCAGATCGCGCTCGGGGCCGCCCGGGTCGAGTGTAATGTGACAGGGCTGGCTCGAGGCAACCACGTCGAGCTTGCGCAGGCGGTCGATGTCCTCGGGCAAGAGGTTCTCCAGATGCTCGAGCGTGTTATGACCGTGCTGGGGCAGGCCGTACAGGTCGGAGGCCTCCTCAAAGATATCGAGCGCGGCATGAATCGCACCGTCGCCGATGACGTGGATGCGCACGGTATGGCCGCGCTCCGCAGCCGCCAGAACCAGCTTACGCATGCGCTCGGCAGGAACTGTCAGACGACCCTGGTCGCCCGGGAAGCGCGGATTGGTATAGGGCTCGGTGAGATATGCCGTGTGTTCGCTCGACACGCCATCGAAGAACTGCTTAAAACCAGGCGCCGAGAGCAGCGCGTTGTTCGCGTAGCGGGTCTGGAGTTCTTCCAAGCGCGATTGGTCATCCAGCAGTGTGGGGAATAGATGGGCTCGGATGCCCAGTTTGCCGGCTGCCTGCAGTTTGTCGTAGACGTCGTCGCGGATAAAGTCGCAGCCCGGCATGGGCATGAGCGACATATCGCATATCGAGGTGATGCCCTGCTCGGCCATCCGCCTCATTTGATCGGCGTAAGCGCTTGCGATGCGATCCTCGCCCAGCCACTCAAGGCAGCGCGGTAGCAGCTGCATGGCAGCCGCCTCGTGAGCAATGCCCGTGAGCTCGCCGTTTGCATCCTTGTCGTAGCTGCCGCCCGCCGGAGGCTCGCTGTTGCGCGTGACGCCGAGCGCCTCGAGCGCGCGGCTGTTGAGCCAAAGCGTGTGCCCGTCGCCCGAATACATAACGCAGGGACGATCGGGGAACGCCGCATCGAGCGACGCCTTGGTAGGATGCTCGGGCGGGTCCCAACGGTAATCGCGCCAGCCCTGCGTCACAACCCAAGCGTCGTCGGGCAGGTCCTGGGAAAACTCGAGCGCATGTTGCACCAGCGCCGCCTCGGACGTGCCCATATCCATGAGCATGTACGGCGAGGAACCGACCGAGGTATGGAAGAAGTGCAGATGAGCGTCATGGAAACCGGGGCAGACAAACTGCTCGCCGTAGTCGATAACCGACGTAGCGGCAGGAGCGGCGGCAATCACGTCATCGGGCGCACCGACTGCGACGATACGGTCGCCTGCGATGGCAATCGCCAGCTCGCGGGCGGTATCGATGCCGTCTTGCGCGGTAAAGACGTTCTTGGAGCGGATAATCCGATCGATATGTTGCATGGGCATCCCCATCTCTGGCAGGAAATTCAACACCCCCGAGTGTACTCCCCCGCCCTTGCAACAAAACCCCAAGCGGCAAACGGCAACTTTACCAGCCCTAGCGGCAGGTGGCATACTGGAGAGAGCCTGTACGATTTTGCGATCAACCCAGCAAGGAGCAAATCGACCATGACGAAGACCAAGGCACAGCAGATTATGGCGGCGACCGAGGCTCGCGCGGCTGACGACGTCACCGCAGCCATCAAAGATATCGCTACCGAGTTTGAGCCCTATATCATCAAGCAGCGCCGGCACTTCCATAAGCACCCGGAGCTGAGCCTTGCCGAGGAGCGCACGACCTCCGACATCGCCAACCAGCTCGACGCCATGAATATCCCCTACGAGCGTCCGCTCAAGACCGGCTTGGTGGCAACGCTTCGCGGTACCGCGTCGGATGCCTACCACGAGGACGGCACGCCGCGCCGCCGCATCCTGCTGCGCGCGGATATCGACGCCCTGCCCGTCACCGAGCAGACCGGCGAGGAGTTCGCCAGCGTCAACGAGGGCTGCATGCACGCCTGCGGCCACGACTGCCACATCGCCATGATGCTCGGCACGCTGCAGATCCTGCGCCATATGACCGACGACATCCACGGCGAGGTCCGCATCGTCTTCCAGCCCAGCGAGGAAAACGGCCAAGGCGCCAAGCTCATGATCGGCACGGGCGTGCTCGACGGCGTCGATGGCGCCTATGCCGCGCACATCTGGAGCGAAGTCGACGCCGGCACCGTGAGCTGCGAGCCCGGACCGCGCATGGCCAATACCGACTGGTTCCGTATCGACGTACGCGGCACCTCGTGCCACGGCGCCATGCCCCAGCGCGGCCACGACGCCGTCATGGTTGCCGCCGAGATCGTCAACGCCCTGCAGACCATCGTCTCGCGCGAGATCAGCCCCTATGAGCCGGCTGTCATCACCGTCGGCGAGCTGCACGGCGGCACCGCACGCAACGTTATCGCCGGCACGGCCTACCTCGCCGGCACGGTGCGCACCTACGGCGATTCGACCCACGAAGAAATGCCGGAGCTTATGCGCCGCATCGTGGAGCACACCGCAGCAGCACTAGGCGCCGAGGCCGAACTCACCGACTACACCATCGCCAACTACAAGGTCGAAAACGACGCCGCCTCGAGCGAGCGCTGCCGTCAGGCCGTAATCAAGTGCTTGGGCCCCACCGGTCAAGGCCATTACCGTGGCACGCTTTCGGGCGAGGATTTTTCGGAGTACCTGCGCCGCGTACCGGGCGTGCTCGCCTTTGTAGGTACGCGCAACCCCAAGATTGGCGCCACGTACGCCCAGCATTCCTGCTTTTACAAGATTGACGAGACCGTGCTGGCAAAGGGTTCCATGGTGGCCTCCCAGTATGCTATCGACTTTTTGGCCGAGCCCACGCAAGAGGAGCTCGACGGCCCCGCGATTACCGCGGTCGCCGAAACCAACCCCGATCTGGCCGCCAAGTTGCGCTCTGCCAAGGCGACGACCGCCGAGGCTCGCGACGCCATCCATGATGCCCGAACGGCTCGCCATGCCGCGATCAAGGGCATCCACGACGCACGCGCTGCTGCACGCCGCGAGGAGAAGCACGACGAGTAATCGATTCGCTGGCATCTCGCAGTCATAGCCACACCGCGATGTCAAAGCGGGGGCGGACGTTTCGACACGTCCGCCCCCGCTCATTTGTCAAGCGCTATTTCTAGCCCGTCCCCAAATAGCAGGCGGCGTGGCTACTCGTCCTGAGGCTCCTCGTCGGAGCTTGGCTCGGACGCCGGCTCAGGTGCAGGTGCCGGCTCAGGCACAGGCTCAGGCTCAGGCGCAGGCTCGGGCTCAGATGCCGTCTCAGACTCGGGCGCCGGTTCAGGCTCGGGCGCCGGCTCGGGCTCGGTCGCGGGAGCGGGTGCAGGTGCCGGCGAAGCATCCGGAGCACCGTAACCCGAAGGAGCGGACTTCTTCTCGAAGGGCAATACAAAAGTCAGGACGTCGTCCTTATCCTCATCGGCCCACTCGCTTGCATAGCGTGCGGCCCAATAGCCAACGGCACGGTGCTTGAGCATCTTGCCAAAGACCGTAAGAAATACGGTGACGAAAGCGACCAGCACCAAGAACAGCGCGAGCGTGACGCCACCGCCGGTAACAATTGCCTCAATACCCGTAGGACGATAGTAGTAGCTATACATACCGACAGAGGCAATGGCGCCAAAGACGGCCGTCAAGATCCATGTGACAACGTTGGCAACCAAGCCCGTCAAAAACTCGGGAAGGAACGAAGCACAGAACAGCTTGGTCTTGTTGTGCTTAAAGGCCGCCCAGACCTTATCGAGCGAAAACGCGCTCTCGACGCGCCCGGTCACCGCAAAGTGCATCACGGCAATGTCGGCGAACATCTTAAAGAAGACACCCAGAATCGCCGAGGCAATTAGCGCCAGGACAAGCAGGCCGAGCGAACCGAACAGCGCAGCCTCGAGCGCATAAGAGCCGTAATAAGAATACGAGCCCGCGGCGCCAATTACCACGCCCTCCACCAGCGAAAGCACTACACCGATAACGGGAATGGCAGCGATAGCCTCGAGCACGACCGAAATAACGCTCGAAAAGACTCCGAGACCAAACGACGTGGAACGCATGAGTGGACGGTCCATGCCGTCATCGACCTTGAGCGACAGATCACGGCCCCACTCGATACCAAAGCCGGAACCGCACACGCTCGCAATGCAAGCTGCCAAAAAGCCGATGGCAGCCGCAATGCCGCCAATAACGGGAATAAACAACACGAGCACCGACACAACGCAAATCAGCGCCGGCAAAAACGCGATTTGGCATACACGCTGAAGCACGCCCGGAGTCTTGGTCATATCTTGGAACGCCTGAGCCACACAGCCCTTGGACGCGTTCATGGGAGGCTGAGGGACAAATTGCTGAGGTTGACCCTGAGGGGTGGAAGCTGCAGCACCAGCATTAGGAGCACCGCACGCACCGCAGAACTTGTCGTTATCGCCCATAGGAGCGCCACACTGCGAACAGAACATCGAAATCATCCCTTCGTATCTAGAGCGAATCACCTGGATCGCAAACGATGTCTTTGGCATCATTATCACCCAATGTGAGGACAAATACTCTTAGATGACGTATTTGCAACGCGCGAGGCGCTTTTCGATTGTTTGATGAGTGTGTCCGCGCTAGTTCGTTCCGCGAAAGCCCTTGCCGACGATCTCGGAGCTGTCGACAATCGTGATAAAGGCACCCGGATCGACCTCGCGCGCATAACGGCGCAGCTGCACGGCCTCGCGACGGCTCAGCACGCTCATGATCACCGTCACGCACTTGCCCGAGAAGGCACCGTAGCCGCGGCTGATGGTCGCCGTGCGGTTGAGATGCTTGACGATAAACTCCTCGACCTTAAGGGGCTCGGAACAAATGACGGTGCAGACTTTGCGCAGGTGAATGCTCTCAATGGCTTTGTCGACCACAAGCGTCTTGGCAAACAGGCCGAGCACGCAATACAGACCGACACGCGGGCCATACAAAAAGGCCGCGATGGTCACGATGCCGATATCGACCAGCAGTAGGGCACGGCCAATCTCGAGCGTGGTGCGGCGTTTGAGGATCATAGCGAGAATGTCCGTGCCGCCCGTCGAGGCGCCAATATCAAAGACGATGGCGCTGCCGAGCGCCGGCAAGATGACGGCAAAGCACAGATCGAGCCACATATCGCCCGTCATCGAGACATCGGTCGGAATAAAGAGCTCAAACAGCGAAACATAGGCGGACAGCGCAAACGAGGCGAAGACGCTCCACAGGATTGCCTTGCGCTCCAAAAAGATAAAGCCCAAAACGACGAGAACCGCGTTAATAATCCACATAAAGACGCCGACGGGCAGGGTCGGGAACAGCGTGGACAGAATGACCGACACGCCCGAGGTGCCGCCAAAAGCAAAGTGATTAGGGGTTTTAAACGCAACGATGGCAAAGGCCGTAAGAATTAGGCCCAGATTGAGCTCGGCGAAAAAGCGCGGGAAGCCTGGCTCCTGGCTACGCTTTTGGCCGGCACGCTCGCCGCGCTCGATATCGGTGCGATCAACCACGCGCTCCATCGGCACCACGGGAGGACGATGCACCTCCTCGGCAGCACGCGATGCCGCCTCTGCCGCAGCGGCCTCAATCGCCCATGCCTTGCTTTCTGTTTCGTGCTCGTCGGCCATTACGGCAACTCCTCGTTAACAATTTGGAAACAATGTGCCCATTAGGGTAACGCGGAACGCGACGATTGCAACCCCTAGTTAGACGAGCGGCATGCCTACATCGGGGGGCATACAAATAACGGCCGGCCACGCTTTTGCTTGCGCGGTCGGCCGTTTAACGTTTTCGCAGATAAAACCTGCCAAAACAAACCTGTCCCTTTTTGGAAAGTTATTCGTGCTGGCTGGTGCGGTGCTCGTACTCCTCGGGGGTGATGACGTCCTCGATACGCAGGTTGACGCCCGCCACCTCAAGGCCGGTCATCGCGGCAAGGCGCTCGGTGACACGTGCCTTGACATCGTCGAAGATCGCGGGCGCATAGGCGCCGTACTCAATGATGACGGAGATGTTGACGACCACGCGATTGTCATCGGTGACCTCGACCGTCACGCCCTTGGTCAGATTCTCGGCACCAAACTGCTCCTGCACAAAGTGCATGAGGTTACCCTTCATGCCCAGAACGTGCGGAACCTCGCGGGTGGCCATGGCAACGATCTTCTCGATCACACCGTTGGAATAGGTCAGCGAGTCCTCGGACTCGTCCGCCTCCTCGTCGTCCTCATCCACATCGGACTCGGCCTCGACGAGCGCCTCATCCTCGAGCGTTACGTCCTCGGCCTCGGCGGTGACGGTCTCGTCTGCCTCGAGCTCGGTATCGGTCACATCGACCTTCGTATTAAAAGCCATGGTTCCTCCTTATGCCTGCCGCGGATGCGACAGTCGAATACATTATTAGCGGCCACTAAACAGACGGCCGAAGAAGTTGACGATCCCGTTCTCGCCGTCGCGAATTTGGCCGATCACAGCGCCGATCAGCACGAAGAATGCAATGACGAGCGTGTCCCACAGGCCCAACGTGAGCACCAACACGGCGAGGATAAAGCCAGCGACGGCGCCGAGCGTGGTGTTGGGATGACGCACAGCATAGCTCCAGATGGCAGCGCCCGTGCCCTTGATGAGACCCATAGCCTCGTCAAAATCCGCGGCTGCCGCATCTTGTAACTCGGTTGCCTCTGCTTTGGAATCAACAGTTTCGCTCGCCGATGTGGCGCTCTGGTCAATCGTCAGGCGCGGCGTACGAGCGGTCTTATCTTGATTGGTATCACTCACCGGAAACCTCCACGGTCTGGACGGTAGTCTTGGACGGCAAAAAACGGACGCGCGTGGTCGTACCCGGCGTGCCGAGCATGGTGTCGCAAGCTTCCTCGATGCGCTGCTGCATCGCGGTAGCCAGAGATGCCACGTCCTTATCGTCAAGCGCGATAGCCTCGACCTTAAAACGGACGTGCGAATCGTCGGAACCTTGGACGCGGGCCTCAACATGCTCGATCATCACGCGATCGTCGCGCTCTGCAGCAGCCCTGGCGCACGAAGAAAGCGCCGCGAGCGTGACCTCGATATTACGCTCCCCCGCCGGATGCACGCAGGACGGCTCGCGACGAGCAAACATCAGGCGGAAGAAGCTTACCAGCACGCCGATCGCCACAACTCCGCCGCATGCCGTCACGACAATGCGCGGCATGGGGTCGCGCATCAGCAGCATAAAGCGATACGTATACGGCCCCCAGAACTGGCAGACAAGCGTACCCAGCGCCACGATGGCGGCGGCAAGATACACGATCGCTAGGGCTCGTTTGAGTACGCGCACGTGGCGCTCCCTTCAAATCTCGGCTCTCAAAATGCAAAACGGTTCGCATCATTATAAAAGAGCCGGGTCCGGTGCTCTACGCACGCGGATCCGGCTCATCTATTCCACGAGGCTTGCATGCTCGCTTCATTATGCCCAGATATACACGGCTTAACCCGTGCGGGCGCTACTCCTCCTCGAGGGCAGCGATGACCTCGTCGGTCATGTCCATGGTGCTGTAAACATCCTGGACGTCGTCGAGCTCCTCAAGACGGTCGATGAGGCGCTGAACCTTCTTGGCGTCGGCGCCGGAGACCTCGGTCGGGGTGGTCGGGACCATGGTGGTCTCGGAGCCCTTGACCTGGACGCCCTGCTCCTCGAGCGCCTTGGAGACAGCCATAACGTCGTTGGCAGCAGTCCAGACGATCCACTCCTCGCCGGCGTCCTCGTAGTCCTCGCCACCGGCCTCAGCGATGGCCATCATGAACTCATCCTCGTCACCGGCAGCACCGTTGGCGATCATGGTCTCCTTCTTGGCGTTCTCGTCCAGGATCTCCTTGGCGACGACGATCTGGCCCTTGCGCTCAAACTGGAAGGCGACGGAGCCGGAGGTGCCCAGGTTGCCACCAGCGTGGGAGAAGGCGGAACGGACATCAGCGGCGGTGCGGTTGCGGTTGTCGGTCAGGCAGTCGACGTAGACGGCAACACCGGCGGGACCGTAGCCCTCGTACACGATGTTCTCGTAGACGGCGGCGTCAGCACCCGAACCAAAAGCCTTGTCGATAGCGGACTTGATCTTGTCCTTAGGCATGGACTGAGCCTTGGCCTTGGCAACGGCAGCGGCGAGGCTGGCGTTGTTCTCGGGCAGCGGGTCACCGCCGAGACGGGCAGCAACGGTGATGTTGCGGCTGAGCTTGGAGAAGAGGGCGGAACGCTTGGCGTCCTGCGCGCCCTTACGATGCTTGGTTGTGGCCCACTTAGAGTGTCCGGACATACGTGTCTCCTATCGGTTTCGACCTAAAGCCCAGCGCAGATGCTCGGGCAATATAAACAAACGTCGTTATGATATACCTACTGGCCTGCGAGATAAACCCCAAAATGAAGGCGTCGTGATGATGGCCCCTTTGGCGCAAAGAAACCTGACCCCAATGCACCAAGTTAGAACCAGAGGAAGTCGCTGCGGGTGACGGTGGCGCCGATGGCGAAGGGCATGCAGGCGATGACCGGATACAGGTAGCGCATATAAGTCGAGCCGTTGCACGGGCCAATCAGGCACACGGCGAGTACGCCCAACAGCGGCACCCAGATCGCCAGCGCACGCCATGAATGACGACGCAGCAGGTAGACCACCACGGCGATCATGATCCACACATAGGTGGCCGAGCTCATGGTGAGCGAAATAAACGGGATGCGCTGCACCGCTACACGGTACAGATTGATCAGGTGGTCGCACCAGCGCACCACGTTGCTGTCAACCGGATGGAAGTCGAAGTATTTGAGGTTGTCGGGGCGCGCCATGATCTCGGCACTACGCGCCGTGCTGTAGACCCAGGCATCGCGGGCACTCGGATAAAAGTAGCCGTAGTAGTTATTGATGAGCGCCGAGATATAGCACTCGGGATCTTTTTTGAACATCTGGGCCCACACCTCAAAATAGGCCTTGATGTCCTCCTGCGAGGCGTACTCGTTGAAGCAATTTTTGACGGCGTCCGACTTATCCGGGTTGTAACGGCGGCCCAGATTCTCGTACTTGAGCACCCGGTCGATCACGGCGCGTTCCTCATCGGCCACCAAGCCGTCGCAAGGAGCCTCCACGATGGTGCCGTCCTCCTTAACCGTAGGGTTGACGCCCGAGTTGAGGCCGTCGTGCTTTTGGACGAAACGAGCCGTCTGCTGGAACGGAATCGAAAGGATTTCGCGCTTGGAACCAGGCGTGATGTCGTGCGCCGGCATAAAGACCTTGGTGAAGTACATATTAGAGGCAAGGCAGAGCGCGAGCACCGCGAGAACGCCAACCCAGCGGAAGCGCGGGATGGCGCCCGAAGGCGCAGCACCAGTCTGCTTGGCTGCACGACGAGCCACATGCACGTCCCATACGCAAAACGCCGCCGCGATTACGCATGCCGCCAGGGGAAACACCAGGCCGCCGTTGCGCAGAAACGTGGAACCCATGGCGCCCAGAGCGAGCAGCAGCCAGTCGTGGCGCGCAAAGAGCACGGGGGCTTTCTCGCCCGCTCGCTCGACATTGGCATCACGACGGGGCAAGCCACATGCCACGAGCTTAACGGTCTGTACCAGCAGCACCAAGAACGCATCGGCAAAGAGCACGTCTTTGGTGAGCAGCGCCGCGTAGTTAGAGAACATCGGCATAAACGCAAAGAACAGCAGGATCGCACCGCGAACCGGCAGGCTCACGCCCAGTTTGCGCAGCGATGAAATGGAATAGGCCATGCAGGCGGCCGTAATGACAAATTGAGCGCAGGTATAGATGATGAGGCCCGCGTTAGCGCTGTTGAACATCGAAAGCCCCAGCTGAACGCACGAGCCGATAATGGCCGTGTGCACTACGGGATGATGCCCGTTGAGCAACACATTAGGATTGAGCAGACGCAAGTAGTCGCTCGTGCCGTTGGGATAGTTGAACCACTGGCGAATCTGCGCGCCCGTATCTCCCATAAAAAGGCCAGGCAGCGAAGCGATGAGCGTGGGCGCCCAGGCGATCATAAGCACCAGGAAGGGCCCGGCAAAGGGATGGACCGAGAG
>USLO01000048.1 GCA_900555515.1 uncultured Collinsella sp. | reverse complement strand
TACTGGTACGGCTCAAACTATGGCGCTGCCCGCAGGCGCGCCGTCCGTCAGATGAGGAGTCGCCCATGACCCAGCCCTTGCCCTGGGAAAAGAATGTCGCGGTACCTGTGCCGCCCGCGCCGGAACCCGTGCCGCTCGATGCATACACCGCCCCTGCTGCGCCGGAGCCCGAGCTCGTTCCGCTCGACATCTACGACGCTCCCGCGCCGGCGCCCAAGCCCGCCAAGCCGCTCGTCGACATCGACAGCCTTAATCCCGCTCAGCGCGAGGCGGTCCTGACCACCGAGGGCCCGCTGCTGGTCCTTGCCGGCGCCGGCTCGGGCAAGACCCGCGTCTTGACCTTCCGTATCGCACATATGCTCGGCGACCTGGGCGTTAAGCCCTGGCAGATCCTTGCCATTACGTTTACCAACAAGGCCGCGGCCGAGATGCGTGAGCGTCTGGCGGCACTCATTCCCAGCGGCACCCGTGGCATGTGGGTATGCACCTTCCATGCCATGTGCGTGCGTATGCTGCGCGAGGACGCCGACCTGCTGGGATACACCGGTCAGTTCACCATCTACGATGACGATGACTCAAAGCGCATGGTGCGAGACATTATGCAGGCACTCGGCATCGAGCAAAAGCAGTTCCCCATCAACATGATCCGCAGCAAGATCAGCTCGGCCAAAAACGCCATGATCGGCCCCGAGGACATGCTCAAGTCCGCCGATAGCCCCAACGATAAAAAGGCCGCACAGGTCTACTTGGAGCTGGAACGCCGCCTGCGCGCTGCCAATGCGATGGACTTTGACGACCTGCTCGTGCGCGCGCTCGAGCTGCTGCGCACCCGCCCCGAGGTGCTCGACAAGTACCAGGAGCGCTTCCGCTACATTAGCGTCGACGAGTATCAGGACACCAACCACGTCCAGTACGAGATCGCCAACCTACTGGCCGCCAAGTACCAAAACCTCATGGTCGTGGGCGACGACGATCAGTCCATTTATAGCTGGCGTGGCGCCGACATCACCAATATCCTGGACTTTGAGAAGGACTTTAAAAACTGCAAGACCGTCAAGCTGGAGCAGAACTACCGCTCCACGGGTCACATCCTGAGCGCCGCCAACGCCGTGGTGCGCCACAACTCTCAGCGCAAGGACAAGCGCCTGTTTACGGCCGAGGGCGATGGCGAGAAAATCCAGGCCTTCCAGGCGAGCGACGAGCGCGACGAGGGCCGCTGGATTGCCGGCGAGATCGAGAAGCTGCATGCCAAGGGTACGAGCTACGACGATATCGCCGTGTTCTACCGCACCAACGCTCAGTCGCGTATTCTCGAAGATATGTTCCTGCGCGCGGGCGTTCCCTACAAGATCGTGGGCGGCACGCGATTCTTCGATCGCGCCGAGATCCGCGACGTCATGGCCTACCTCAAGATGATCGTGAACCCGGCCGACGAGATGAGCGTCAAGCGCGTCATCAACACGCCGCGCCGCGGCATCGGCTCCACCTCGATCCAAAAGATCGAGCAGCTGGCGCGCGACAACCGTTGCTCGTTCTTCCAGGCCTGCGAGATCGCAACAGCCGAGACAGGCATGTTTAGCGCCAAGGTGCGCAATGGCCTGTCGAGCTTTGTCTCGCTGGTGCGCGAAGGTCGCCGCATGGACGGCGAGCTCAAGGACGTCGTCGAGATGATCGTCGATAAGACGGGCCTGCTGCAGGCTTTCCGCGCCGAGGGCACCATGGAGTCCGAGAGCCGCGCCGAGAACATCCAGGAATTCCTGGGCGTCGCCGCCGAATTTGAGGAGACGCACGAGGACATCGAAGGTACGCTCGAGAGCTTGGAAGAGCTGCGCGCTGCCGGTGTTGCCGATGTGCCTGTCAGCGCCGAGCCCGAGCCCGTCGTGGTGAGCGCGCCTGCGCCCGAACCGGGGCCGTCTGCCCCGGTATCCTCGTTTGAGGCGCTCGTTGGCGCGCGTGACGCCGCGGGTTCCAATCCGCTCGATAGTCTAGCCGCCCCGGCGCTCTCGCCGCAGGATGCCCTGGCCGCCGCCATCGCGGGCAACGCGTATGCCGCGCCGACAGAGCTGCCCGCCGGTGCCGTGCATGCTGACGAGATTGAGCGCACCTACGGCCCGCTCACCTGCAAGGCGCTGCCCGCTCTCATGGAGTGGCTGGCCCTGCGCTCCGACTTGGATTCCCTGGCCGGCGAGACGCATGCCATTACCATGATGACCATCCACTCCGCCAAGGGCCTGGAGTTCCCGGCGGTGTTCGTGGCCGGCATGGAGGAGGGTATCTTCCCGCACGTGCACGACTTTGGCGGCAGCGATGACCCGGGCAAGCTCGAGGAGGAGCGTCGCCTGGCCTACGTTGCCATCACGCGTGCCCGTAAGCGCCTGTTCCTGACCTATGCGGCCACGCGTCGCACCTACGGCTCGACCTCTGCCAACCCGCGCTCGCGTTTCCTCAATGAGATTCCGTTTGAGGATATCGAGTTTAGCGGTATCGGTTCTGCCGGTTTTGAGGGCACGGGCTGGGAGAAGCGCGGCGACCGTCACGGCACCTTTGGCTCGGGCATGGGTTCGGATATGTATGGCGGCAAGGTGTTCGGTTCGCATACGCGCTCGACCGGCGGTTCCGGTTCGCGCGGCGGATCGAGCTTCGACGACTTCTTTGGCGGCAGCAGCTACGGGACCGAGCGCCATCGTGGGGTCTCGCCCGACGCCGGCCGTGTTGCCTCGACCTTTGGTTCGGGTGCGCCGCGAGCCAAAAAGCCGTCATCTAAGGTGTCGCCGACGGTGGAGCGCAAGGTCGATCGTGCCAGCGCGTCGCAGGACTTTGCCGCGGGTGATATCGTGAGCCACAAGACCTTTGGCACGGGTACCGTGATCTCGGTCGTCGGAGACATGATCGAGGTTCAATTCGAAAAGACCGGCCAGACCAAAAAGCTTATGAAGGGCTTTGCTCCGATCGTCAAGCTGTCGTGATCCCGGCGAACCTGGGCGGGCGTATGGGGCAACATCGCCTGCTCGGGCAGTCCTGCTCGCACGGAGAGCACATTAAGTGCTCTCCGGCTCGTGCGGAACTCGCGATCGATGTTGCCCCATACGCCCGTCCAGGTCCTTAGATAACGTTGCTTGTTGGCGTCGCTCTGCTCGTCCGCTTTTTTGATCTGGAGAGCCGGGTGGGCTGATATATATGGACAAGGGGCTCCCCCGTTGGTGGACGGGGGAGCCCCTTGTTGCGTTTGGGTTGTTGGTGCGATCTACAGATGCGAGACGATCAGTTCCATCTTGCCTTCGAGGTCAATGGAGCTGACGGCGCTCGGAGCCAGCAGGTGGCTTCCCTTGTGGACGGGGTCGCCGCAGACGGTGCCTTCGCCGTCGATGACCGACAGGCACATGAAAGGCCAACGCTGGTCGAGGGTTTTGCTGCCGTCGACGCGTACGCGATCGACGGTGTAGCAGGAGCTAGACTCGAGCTCGGTCACGCCGTCCACCTCGGGCGCGGTCACCGTGCCGTCGGTCGGAGCCTGAGCATCAAAGTTTATGCAGTCGAGGCTCTGCTCAATGTGCAGTGGACGCAGTTTGCCGTCGGTGCCGGGGCGGTCGTAGTCGTACAGGCGATATGTCACGTCGCTCGACTGCTGCGTCTCCAAAATGAGCGTGCCGGTCTTGATGGCGTGAACGGTGCCGGAGTCGATCTGGAAAAAGTCTCCCTTGTGAATCGGCAGCACGTTGAGCATCTCGTCCCAACGGCCCTCCTCGATCATCTGTGCAGCCTCGGCGCGGTCGTGCGCGCGCTGGCCGACAATGATCGTGGCACCGGGTTCGCAGTCCAGCACATACCAGCACTCGGTTTTGCCCAGGCTGCCGTTCTCGTGCTTGGCGGCGTACTCGTCGTTGGGATGAATCTGGATTGAAAGGTCGTCCTTGGCATCCAGAATCTTAATGAGCAGCGGGAACTCCTTGCCCTCGCAATTGCCAAAGAGCTCGCGGTGCTCGGCCCACAGCCATGAAAGCGTGTGGCCTGCATACGGGCCCTCCGCAATCTGGCAGTCACCGTTGGGATGGGCCGAGATGGCCCAGCACTCACCGATGGGACCCTCGGGAATGTCGTAACCAAATACGGTTTCGAGCTGGCGGCCACCCCAGATCTTCTCGTGGAAGATCGGCGTCAGTTTAATCAAATCGGACATATTCATACCCCCATTATGTTGCGCGGGCGTTGCACAAAACAGCTCAAAACGAGCGCCCGCGTGACTACAAAAACCTATGCCAACGTTACGTTGTGCAACTCAAAGCGGTCGCCAACGTTGCGCGAGACCGAATACTCAAAGGCGGCGCCGCTGTCCAAAAAGCCAATCTGGGTGAGCTCGAGCAGGGGAGAGCCAAGTTTGGTGTCCAGACGCTCGGCTTCTTCCTCGGTTGCTGCCACGGCGCGAATAGTACGGTGGAAGCTCGAAATCTTCAGCCCACATTGCTCGCGGATGAAGCGGTAGACCGATCCGTACAGGTCCTTCTTTTTAAGGCCTGGAATCAGCTCGAGGGGCATGTAGGTGTACTCGATAACGATGGGCTTCTCATCGGCCTGACGCACGCGCACGACGTGATAGGCAAAGTCATCCTCGGCAATTCCCAGCTGGGCTGCGATGTCCGCCGGTGGATTAACGATCGAGAAATCGTAGACCACCGAGGTCACCTTCTCCCCGCGATGCTCATACGAAAAACCCTGGGCACGGTCGTTTTTGCCCTGGAAAAACGCCTGGCCGGGAAGTCCCGCCGTGTCCTTAACGTAGGTACCCGATCCGCGTCGGCTGGTAATAAGACCTTCCTCGGTGATTTGTTCAATAGCTCGTTTGACGGTGATTTTTGAAACGCTATAGAGCTCGCAGAACTCAACGACGGTGGGAAGCTTGTCGCCCGGTTTAAGAGCGCCATCCTCGATACTTCGACGAATATCTGCAGCTATCGCCTCGTATTTGGGAATCAAGGAACCTCCTTTCCAACTTGATTGAGAATAAAAGAAAGTATAGTCAACACCTAAGTATCTCTATTGAGTTATTGAAAAGTTCGAGAAAGATAAAATTAAAAGTCGCCCCGCTTATAAATTTAGAGCGTTTTAAATGATAAACATCTGAGTAGTGTCGTGTTGAGAAATGATCGGTCCGAGGACGGGGCCGAACCGATATAACACCCAGCGAACCGAATCTCGTACTCTGCGCTTCCCCAGATAAAACCTGCCAAAACAAACCTGTCCTTTTTGGTAGGTTTTTGCCTTGGGAGCGGTACCATACAGGCAATGTTTAAACGAGAAAGGCGGGCTCCCATGGAACCTAAGCAGTATTACATCGGCATCGACGTCGGCGGCACCTCGGTCAAGGAGGGTCTGTTCGATGAGGACGGAAACCTGCTTGCCAAGGCCAGCGTGCCCACGCCTCCCATCGTTGACGCTGCGGGCTTTGCCGCGGTGACCGAGGCTATCGACCAGGTGGTCGCCAAGGCCCAGATTCCGCGTGCCTTTGTGTCGGGCATTGGCCTGGCCGTTCCGTGCCCCATCCCGGCATCGGGCGATGCCAAGGTCAAGGCGAACATCGCCATCAACCTGCCCGAGCTCAAGATCGCCATCCAGGAGCACTGCCCCGACGCGGTCGTTAAGTACGAGAACGACGCCAACGCTGCTGCTATGGGCGAGGCCTGGCTCGGCTCTGCCAAGGGCGTACAGAACGTGGTGATGGTCACCATTGGTACCGGCGTGGGCGGCGGCGTTATCGTTAACGGCGACGTGGTATCGGGCGTTGTGGGTGCTGGCGGCGAGATTGGCCACATGTGCCTGAACCCGGCCGAGGAGCGCACCTGCGGCTGCGGCGGCCATGGCCACCTGGAGCAGTATTCCAGCGCCACCGGCGTGGTGAGCAACTACCTTGCCGAGTGCAAGAAGGCGGGCGTCGAGCCCATCGAGCTGACCGGCCCCTCCGATTCCAAGGACGTGTTCCAGGCTTGTCGCGAGGGCGACAAGCTCGCGCTGGCCGCGGCCGATACCATGGCCGACTATCTCGGTCGCGCCCTGGCACTTATCGCCAACGTGGTCGACCCCGAGATGTTCCTCATCGGCGGCGGCGCCTCCGCCTCGGCCGATGTTTACCTCGACAAGGTTCGCGAGCACTTTAAGCAGTACGCGCTCTCCGCCTCGCGCGAGACGCCCATTAAGGTTGCTTCGCTCGGAAACGACGCCGGTATCATCGGTGCCGCCTACGTAGCTCTGCGCGCCGCCGGTAAATAGCTGGTGCAAGGGGGACAGGTTACATTGCACCAACATGGTGCAAAAGGGACAGCCTTGGCCCCCGTGCCTGCGCCCCAAAATATGCCGTGGCCCTTCCGTCTGCGAAGGCTCGGCATCGGCGTGCTACCATAGCTACGTCCAAGTACACATATCAAGTGGAGGATATCCATGGCAAACGTTCTTGTCTTTGGTCACCAGAACCCCGATAACGACGCCATCATGAGCGCCGTCGTCCTGTCCCAGCTGCTCAACCAGGTTGAGTATGCCGGCAACACCTACGAGGCCTGCGCCCTTGGTCAGCTTCCGGCCGAGTCCGCCAAGCTGCTCGCCGACGCCGGCATCGCCGAGCCCCGCGTGATCGAGTCCGTCGAGGCTGGTCAGCTCGTCGTCCTCACCGACCACAACGAGTCTGCCCAGTCCGTCGCCGGCCTTAAGGACGCCACGGTCTTTGGCGTTGTCGATCATCACCGCATCGGCGACTTCGAGACCGCCGGCCCGCTGCACTACATCTGCCTGCCCTGGGGCTCCAGCTGCACCATCGTCACCAAGCTCGCCGGCGTGCTCGGCGTTGAGCTTTCCGACGTCCAGGCCAAGCTGCTGCTCTCGGCCATGATGACCGACACGCTCATGCTCAAGAGCCCCACCACCACCGATGTCGACCGCGCCGTCGCCGCCAAGCTCGGCGAGCAGGTGGGCGTCGACCCGGTCAAGTTTGGCATGGAGGTCTTCCTCACCCGTCCGTCTGGCTCCTTCACCGCAGCCGAGATGGTCGGCAACGACATCAAGATGTTCGAGCCTGCCGGCAAGAAGCTGCTCATCGGCCAGTACGAGACTGTCGACAAGACTCGCGCACTCGGCATGATCGACGAGATTCGCGAGGCCATGCGCGCCTACGCCGCCGAGAAGGGTGCCGACGGCATCGTCCTGTGCATCACTGACATCATGGAGGAGGGCTCGCAGGTCCTGCTCGAGGGCGAGACCGAGGCTGCTCAGAAGGGCCTGGGCATTGCCGACGAGCACGACGGCGTCTGGATGCCGGGCGTCCTCTCCCGTAAGAAGCAGGTCGCTGCCCCCGTCATGGCCGCCTGCTAGGTTTAGTTGACCAAACGCCACGACCGGATCGCGGAAGCCCCGCGCTCCGGTCGTTTTTTGTGCACGGCGCCGCGTCGTCTCTTGGATAGGCGCGCCCGTGCCGTTGAGCAAATAATGTTCAACCTGTGGTTCCGCTTTTCGGCCACGCCTGCGTGCCTGTCGTGCAGGGTAGGCTAGATGCAAGCGTAATACGTTAGAGCGCGGCACCGCCACTTGGGCGGGCCGTGCTTTTTTAAGACGGGAGCTTTCCCGTGAAAGGAGCCGCCCATGGCAGCACCCGAGCAGCTGTTTAACGTTCGTGAGCGCAAGCGTTTTGAGCGCCACGACATTTGGGAGCGCATCACCGAGAACGGCACGATTTCCGCCGCCGTCATGGTCTTCGCCGCCATCGCCGCCGTCATTTGCGCCAATACCGATGCCTACGAGGCCATCCATCACTTTTTGGAGACCCCGCTGTATGTGGGCCTGGGCAACCTTACGGCCGGTCTCACCGTCGAGCTTTTCGTCAACGACTTCCTCATGGCGATCTTCTTTTTGCTGGTGGGCATCGAGCTTAAGTACGAGATGACGGTCGGCGAGCTCAAGAACCCGCGTCAGGCCATGCTTCCCATGCTGGCGGCCGTGGGCGGCGTCGTCGTTCCCGCCTGCATCTACCTGATCTTTAACCATGCCGGCGCCCGCAACGGCTGGGCCATCCCCATGGCAACCGATATTGCCTTCGCGTTGGGCGTGCTGTCGCTTTTGGGCAACCGTGTGCCTAACGGCGTGCGCGTGTTCTTCTCGACGCTCGCCATCGCCGACGACCTCATTTCCATCGCCGCCATCGCCATCTTCTACGGTCAGAGCCCCAATCCGTTTTGGTTGGGCGCCGCCGCGCTTGTGACCTGCGCGCTCGTGTGGCTCAACAAGACGCAGCATTACCGCCTCGCCCCGTACTCGGTGCTGGGCCTGCTGCTGTGGTTCTGCATGTTCAAGAGCGGCGTGCATGCTACGCTCGCCGGCGTCATCTTGGCCTTTACCATCCCGGCCAAGTGCGGCGTCAAGCTCGATAGCCTCACCGATTGGTTGGGCGAGTGCCTGCCGCTGCTCGATGACCGCTACGATGACGAGGCACACATCCTGGGCCAGCATGACTTTACCGTCTCGACCACCAAGGTCGAGCGCGTCATGCACCGCGTGACCCCGCCGCTCATTCGCATGGAGCGTCTGATCTCCACGCCGGTCAACTTTGTGATCCTGCCGATCTTTGCGTTCGTCAACGCACAGGTTCGCCTAGTGGGCGTGGACATGAGCACGCTGCTGACCGACCCGGTGACGCTCGGCGTGTACTTTGGCATGCTGCTGGGCAAGCCGATTGGCATCTTTGGCATGACGTTCGCCCTGGTTAAGCTCAAGGCTTGTGAGCTGCCGCACAACGTCAACTGGCATATGATCGCCGGCGTGGGCATTCTGGGCGGTATCGGCTTTACCATGTCGATTCTCATTAGCGGCCTTGCTTTCCCGACGGCCCAGTTTGAGGTTCTGGCTGCCAAGGCCGCCATTCTTGCCGGTTCTGTCACCGCGGCCGTGCTCGGCATGATCTACATGAGTGTGGTCTGCAAGCACCCGGCGCCCAAGGACGAGTAAAAGCTCGAAAAAAAGACACCAGAACCGGTTTGGATGCGTTCGAAACTCGGATCCGGGTGCTACTGGCCCCCTGCCAGATACCCCCGTGGTCAAAAAACGCCGTTTGTGAGTACTGTCACAAACGGCGTTTCATTTTAGGTGTGGAAAATAATGAACAAAGTTATAAGAACTGTACGTTAATGAGTGACTATCGACTTCCAATTTGGCGCTAGCTGACGGTGATTAGGGAGTTTCAAGTCGAGTTTTGCCGATTTCGACCAAGAATCGCTGCTACTAAAAAGGTAACAGTACTCATATTTGCCCTTTTTTGGCCACAAGCCCTAAAACAAGCCTCGCCAGGGTCGGGAAACGGGCCAAATCGTCGGCCTCGAGGTTTATTCCACGGTGCCGTAGACGGCGCCCCAGCCGTGGGCGGCCAAGGCAGAGTTGAGCTGGTCGCAAAGGGACTGACGATCGTAATAGCCGGGCGGCAGCAGGTTGACGATTTCCATGAGATCGGGCGCCAGGTCCAAGATTTCGGCCTGTACGATCAGATCCAGGCGGTCGATGGCGTGGCGGTCGTAAAACAGTCCGTCGACCAGGCGCTGCAGGTCTCCGAATTCCTCGGCCTGGAACGATCCGTACTCCATAGTGCCTCCTTGGGCGCTCCACGCCGGCATGCGCGGCGATTCGTAATTTATTGCGATGGACTTAATCTATCACGGCTTCATAACGTTGCGGCGGTGGCGGTCTATACTTAGACGAAATGCAACGTACCGCTTCGCGAAAGGTCGCATCCCATGCAGACGATCTACCAGAAGATGGAAACCACCGAACTCGATGCCGCCATCGAGGCGCTCAAAGCCGAGGTCGCCGAGGTCAAGGCCAAGGGCCTGGCGCTCGACATGGCCCGCGGCAAGCCGTCGCCCTCCCAGGTTGACATCTCACGCCCCATGCTCGATATCCTCAACGCCGACGCCGATCTGCACGATGGCAACGTCGATTGTTCCAACTACGGCTGCTTTGAGGGTATTCCCTCGGCACGCAAGCTGGCGGGGGAGTTCCTGGGTTGCCCCGCCGAGCAGACGCTCGTATTGGGTTCGTCGAGCCTGCTGATCGAGCACGATATCGCCGGCATGTTTTGGCGCTGCGGCTCGTGCGGCAGCGAGCCCTGGGAGGCTTACGAGGCCGCGCACGACGGCAAGAAGGTCAAGTTCCTGTGTCCTGTTCCCGGCTACGACCGCCACTTTGGCATCACCGCCGACCTGGGTATCGAGAACGTCCCCGTCGCGATGACCGACAACGGCCCCGACATGGACGAGGTCGAGCGCCTGGTTGCCGCCGACGACTCCATCAAGGGCATCTGGTGCGTGCCCAAGTATTCCAACCCCACGGGCATCACCTTTAGCGAGGACACCGTGCGCCGCCTGGTCGAGATGCCCACGGCCGCGTCCGATTTCCGCATCTTCTGGGACAACGCCTACTGCGTGCACGACCTGTACGACGAGACCGACGAGCTCGCAAACATCTTTGACCTCGCTCGTGCGGCGGGCACCGAGGATCGCGTGGTGGCCTTTGCCTCGACGTCCAAGATCACCTTCCCGGGCGCCGGCATTGGCTTTATCGGTGCGAGCCCCGCGGTTATTGCCGAGTTCTCCAAGCGCCTGAAGGCAGGTCTTATCAGCGCCGACAAGCTCAACCAGCTGCGTCACGTGCGTTTCCTTCCCACCATCGAGGCGGTCAAGGAGCATATGAAAAAGCATGCCGAGTTTTTGCGTCCGCGCTTTGAGGCCGTTGAGCGCAAGCTCACCGAGGGCCTGGGCGGCACGGGCTGCGCCACCTGGACGCACCCCCGCGGCGGCTACTTTGTAAGCTTCGATGGTCCCGAGGGCTCGGCCCGGAAGGTTGCTGCGCTTTGCGCCGACCTGGGCGTCAAGCTCACGCCGGCCGGTGCTACCTGGCCCTATGGCAAGGACCCGCGCGATACCAACATCCGCATCGCGCCGAGCTATCCCACGGTCGAGGACCTGGAGGCCGCGCTCGATGTGCTGGTGCTGGCCGT
>USLO01000047.1 GCA_900555515.1 uncultured Collinsella sp. | reverse complement strand
AAGCTCGACGAGCGCGTCCGCGCCTTCCTGACCCGCGGCGTGACCGGCGACACCGACATCAACATCATCGACACCGCCGAGTTCGCGATCCCCGGCCTTGACGACGAGTTCCGCGTCATCGTGTCTCCGTGGATCCTCTCCTCGCTGATTACCGATCGCCTTGCCGCTTACTACGAGACGGTCACCAAGCACAACCTCAACTACCGTCGTTACTATCACCAGTTCGACTACTAAGAGCAAATAACGTTTATGTAATTGGGCCCCGCTCCTATATGGAACGGGGCCTCGTTTAGGTTGGAGAGTAATTATGAGCTACCCCCTGCTTGCCGTCATGAATATCAGCCATCGTTATTTTGACCTTGAGGAATTCTTTTCTTCGGCAGCGGCCTCGGGCTACACGTGTTGCGAGCTTTGGACCGGGGCGATGCATCTGTATGTTGATTGCCATGGATACGATTCGCTCGAGCAGGTGCGGGAGCTGTCACAGCGGTATGGCGTTCGGATTGTGGGGCTTTGTCCCGAACAGAACAACCCCAAGCCGTGGAATATTGCGGCGCGTGGGAATGAGGCGCGCGCCCGCACGCTCGCGTACTTTAAGAACGTTGTGGATATCGCGGCGGAACTTGGAGCCGAGCAGGTCATGGTCTCGAGCGGCTGGGCATTTTTGAACGAGCCGATCGAGGATGCGTGGGGTCGCAGCGCCTCGATGCTGCGTGCGATTGCCGAGCATGCGGGAGAGCGCGGCGTGCGACTGGTGCTCGAGGCCCTACAGCCGGTTGAGTCGATGATCGTGAACTCGGCGGCCGACACGAAGCGCATGATCGAGGCAGTTGATCATCCGGCACTTAAGGCGTGTCTGGATTTGGGCGCTATGGCGGTGGCAGGGGATACCATCGACGATTATTTCGATCTGCTTGGCGATGATGTCGCCCACGTGCATTTTGTCGATGTTGCGGCAGACGGCACGACGCATCTTGCTTGGGGTGACGGCGACCGCGATATGCGCGCCGACCTGGATAGGCTGGTGGCGCGCGGCTATCGCGGAGTTGTTTCGGCCGAGACCTATGATTGGCGCTATTTCGCCAATCCCGCGGCAGCCGACGCTCAGGTTATGGCGGAGTACCGACGCGCAATTGGCGCCTAAGTGGGACAGGGCGCCGAGTTGGCGTTTGACGCTTTTTGAGAAACGGGATGTGCTTTCCGCTTGAGGCTTCTGGCGGAAAGCACATCCCAGAACAGGCGCTCAGAATGGGACACACTTTCCGCTGAGGACTTCAACCGGAAACCGCATCCCAGTTTTTGGCTGGCGGGCGGGACGCGCTTTCCCCTATGTTTCCAAATGAATACGCTGTGAGCCGAGGAGGACGATTCTCCCCGCAAGCACTCTAGTATGCTAAAGTACCCAGAAAACCGGCGGAGCTATGCCGGTCTTCTGTTCTATATGAAACGCAGCATGAGGAGGCTCACCAGATGACGGCCACACCGTGGGGATTCCGGGACATATTGCCCGAGGAGGCTCAGGCGCGCGAGGAGATTGCATGCACGGTGAAGGGCTGCTTCAGGGAGCATCATTACCTTCCGGTCGAGACGCCGCTGCTCGAGGACAAGGGTTCGCTCGAGGAGGGCGGCCGCATTGCGGACACGCCGTTCAAGCTCTTTGACGATGATGGCCGTCTGCTGGTGGTCCGTCCCGACAACACGCTGCCGATCGTTCGCCTGGTTTCGACTCGCATGCGCGCGGCCGATCTGCCGCTGCGCCTGCGCTATGAGGCGCCGGTGGTTCGCGAGTGTCAGCGCAATGCCGGCGGCTCGCGTCAGTTTACGCAACTGGGTTTTGAGCTCATCGGCGCGGGCGACACCGCGGGCGATGTCGAGATTGTCTCACTGGTCGCCGAGGCCGTGCGCAAGCTGGCACTTCCCGGTGCGCGCATTATCGCGGGCAGCGTGCGTCCGTTTAAGGAACTGCTCGCGGCCTGTGAGGATCGCGAACTGGCTGCCGAGGCATTGCGTTGTGTGCACGCCAACGACTTCGTGGGCCTCGATGCCCGCGTGGCGAAAAGCGTCGAGTCCGAGGCCGTTAAGGTCGCCATTAGCGAACTGCCGCGCCTGCACGGTGGTGCCGAGGTGCTCGACCGCGTCGACGCGCTGCTGGCGGCGGCGGGCATTGTTGCGCCGCTCACGCGCGAGCTGCGTGCCCTGGTCGAGGGCCTGGCTCCCGAGGACGCCCAGGTGCTGTCCTTCGACTTCTCCATCATGAACTCTTTCGATTACTACACGGGTCTGGTCTTTAAGGCCTATGCCGGCGGCCTGCCCGATCCGGTGGGCTCGGGCGGTCGCTACGACTCCATCTTTACCGGCGCGTTCGGCGACGGCGTCGAGGTGCCGGCGGCGGGCTTCGCCTTTTCGCTCGAGCGCCTGGAGGCCGCGCGCACCTCGGCCGAGGATGCCGCTTCCGATGGTGACCATGCCGTGGGCCGTGGCGCCGAGGGTCCGCTGTGCATTGCCGTGCCCAAGGGCTCGCTTAAGGCCGACACGCTCGACGTGCTCGAGGCCGCGGGCCTGGACGTCTCCGAGCTGCGCGACCCCGGTCGTCACCTGATTGTGCGCGGCCGCGACACGCGTGCCGGCGAGGGCGCGGTCGGAGATATCGAGTTTGTCATTGTGCGCCCCAGCGACGCGCCTGCCTTTGTGGGCTGCGGCGGCGCCGACTGCGGCATCTGCGGCTGGGACTCGCTTATCGAGGCAGACCTCAACCTACTGCAGCTGGTCGATCTGGGCTACGGCCTGTGCACTTTCATTGAGGCGGAGCCCGCATGGCGCGCCGGTCAGGCCGAGCGCAACTACGTCCGTCGCGGGTCGCTTCGCGTGGCCACCAAATACCCGCGCATCGCGAGCGCCTGGTATGCCGAGCGCGGCGTGAATGCCGACATCGTTTCGCTGCACGGCAATATTGAGCTGGGCCCCATCGTCGGCATGACCGACCGCATCGTGGACATTACCGCCACGGGTGCCACGTTGCGCGACAACGACCTGGTCATCACCGGCCGCATTATGGACTGCACGGCCCGCTTCTTCGTCAACCCAGGTGCCGCGCGCTTGGATCCGCGCGTTCGCAACTTGGCCGATCGCTTGGCAGCTGCTGTTAAGGACAAGCATTTTGAGCCCGTCGCGGGCTCGGCACAATAGCGCGAGCACGCACGGGCACCCCCATATCCGGGCTGCGGACCGATTGGCGCCGCTGCCCGGCACCTCGTTTTTCAAACGCAACCTCGACCGATAGGGGATACCGATATGAAGACCATCAAGCTTGCTCCCGGTGAGCGTCTCGTTGCCAACCAGCTCAGCCGCAAGGGCGTGCTGCCGCAAAACATCGTCGACGCTGCCCGCGATATCGTGGCCAACGTGCGCGCCAACGGCGATGCCGCGGTGCGCGATTACTGTCAGCGTTTTGACGGTGTTGAGCTGCAGAGTTTTCGCCTACCGCAGGAGCAGATCGATGCCGCGCTCGAAGGCCTCGATCCGGCCTTTGTCGCCGCGCTCGAGAAGGCCGCACGCCAGATTCGCGAGTTCCACCAGCGCGAGGTCGAGCAGAGTTGGTTTACCACGCGTCCGGACGGCACGATGCTCGGCGTTAAGGTGACCCCGCTTGCCGCTGCCGGCATCTACGTGCCGGGCGGCCGCGCGCAGTATCCCTCAACTGTGCTCATGAACGCCATCCCCGCCAAGGTTGCCGGCGTTAAGCGCGTGGTCATGGTGACCCCGCCGCAAAAGAATGGCCTGATTAGCCCCTATACGCTCGCCGCGGCAAAGCTCGGCGGCGTGGACGAGATCTACATGGTGGGCGGCGCTCAGGCCGTGGCCGCGCTGGCATACGGTACTGAGACCATTCCGCGCGTCGACAAAATCACCGGTCCGGGCAACGCCTTTGTCGCCGCCGCCAAGCAGATTGTCTCGGGCGACGTGGGTATCGACATGGTCGCCGGCCCCTCCGAGGTCTGCGTGCTGGCCGATGCCACGGCCAAGCCTATGGTGGTCGCGGCCGACCTGATGGCCCAGGCCGAGCACGATCCGCTGGCAGCCTGCTATCTGGTGACCTGCGACGAGCAGTTTGCGCGCGAGGTCGAGGCGGGTATCGACATTCTGGTAGCGCAGTCCCCGCGTGCCGAGATCACGCGCGCCTCACTCGATAACGAGGGCACCATCGTGGTGGCCACCGACATGGCCGCTGCCGTCGAGGCGGTGAACACCGTGGCGCCCGAGCACCTGGAACTGCACTGCAAGGATGCGATGGGTCTGCTTGGCGGTATCCGCAACGCCGGTGCCATCTTTGTGGGCGCTTGGAGCTCCGAGCCGCTCGGCGATTATGTTGCCGGCCCCAACCACACGCTGCCGACCGGCGGCACGGCCATGTTCTCCAACCCGCTTTCGGTCGAAGAGTTTGTTAAGCGCTCGAGTGTCATTTGCTATACGCCCGAGGGCCTGCTCTCCGACGCTCCCGCCACACAGCGTCTGGCCGAGGCCGAGGGCCTGTGGGCGCACGCGCTATCCGCCGCTCTGCGTCGCCGTGTGCTGGAGCAGGGCGAGGATGCCGTGAGTGCCGAGTCTCTGGCCGCGGCCGACCTGACCAAGGTCGCTTGGCCGGGTGACGCCGTGGCGACGGTTACCGAGGGCGTTGACCTGGCGGCTGCGGGCGCGGATGGCGTTGGCACGACCGGCGAGGAGGCCTAACATGGCCGAACTCACGCCGCGTATGAAGGGGCTCGTCCAGCCCTACTTGGCCGGTATTGAGCCCTACGATCCCAACTTTACGCCCACGCGCATTAACCTTTCGGCCAACGAGAACACCTATCCCGTGCCGGCCGGCATGCGCGAGGCGATTGACGCGGCGCTCGCCGCTACGCCGCTCAACCGCTATCCCGATCCCATGTCCAACGACCTGCGAGACGAACTGGCTGCCTGGCATGGCGTGGCGCGCGAGAATGTCTGCGTGGGCAACGGTGGCGACGAGCTGCTCTATAACTACCTGCTGGCGTTTGGCGGCGCGGGGAGGACCCTGCTCAACTGCCCGCCGTGCTTTAGCGAGTATGCCTTCTTTGCGTCTCTGTGCCAGACCGAGGTGCGCGACGTGTGGCGTGATCCGGCGAGCTTTGAGCTCGACCAGGCGGCCATGCTCGCCGCGGCGCCGGAGTGCAACCTGGCCATCGTGACCTCGCCCAACAATCCCACGGGTGATGTGGCGCCGCTCGACTTTGTCGCGGCCCTGTGCGATGCGTGCCCCGGCATGGTCATGGTCGACGAGGCCTACGTTGAGTTTGCTGACGATTCGTTTGGCGCGGCCACCACGGCGCAGGGGCTTATTGCCGAGCATTCCAACCTGGTGATTCTGCATACGCTGTCCAAGGCGTTCGGCGCCGCCGGCATGCGCCTGGGCTACGTGATCGCGACGCCCGAGGTCATCGACGTGTTCGCGGCGATTCGCCAGATCTATTCGGTCAACGTGCTGAGCCAGGCGGCGGCACTTGCCTGCGTGCGTGCCCGTGATGCCTATGCGCCTGTGGTGGCGCAGGTCGCATCCGAGCGCGAGCGCGAGCTGGCCGCCCTGCGCGCGATGGCTGCCGAGGGCCTGCCCGTGGAGGCGTGGCCGAGCGCGGCGAACTTTGTGCTCGTACGCACGCCGCACGCCACGCGCGTGCGCGAGCGTCTGCGCGATGAGTATTCGATTTTGGTGCGCGACTTTAGCTATGCGCCGGGCCTTGCGGACTGTCTGCGCATTACCGTGGGTACCCCGCAGGAAAACGATGAGGTGCTGGCTGCGTTTGCCGCGTTGGTGAAGGAGGGGATGTAGATGGGCCGTTGTTCCGAGGTAACCCGTAAGACGGGCGAGACCGATATTGTCGTCAAGCTCGATCTGGATGGAACCGGCGTGTGCGATATCTCGACCGGCGTGCCGTTTTTCGACCACATGCTCAACGCCTTTGGCCGCCATGGCCTGTTTGATTTGACGGTGCACGCGGTGGGCGACGTTGAGGTCGATGCACACCACACCGTCGAGGACACAGGCATTGTGCTGGGCGAGGCGTTCTGCCAGGCACTGGGTGACAAGGCGGGCATTACGCGCTTTGCCGACGCGGCGATCGCCATGGACGAGACGCTTGTGATGGCTGCCGTTGATATTTCGGGCCGTGGGCAGGCCTACTGCGAGCTGCCCGTGCCGACCGAGCGCGTGGGCACCTTTGATACCGAGCTGGCCGTCGAGTTCTTCTACGCCTTTGCGCGCGACGCCAAGCTCACGCTGCACGTGCGCGAGCTGGCGGGCGGCAATTCGCATCACATTATCGAGGCCGCCTTTAAGGCTGTGGGCCGCACGATGCGCCACGCTTGCGAGCTCGATCCCCGCGTGCAGGGCATCCCCAGCACCAAGGGCTCACTGTAACCTGCCAAAAGATAAAAACCACCACGAAGGTGCCTGTCCCCTTTGTGGTGGTTTTGGATGATGGAAAAAGGAGGGTCGCGTGGGCGAACCGAAGATCGTGGTGGTCGACTACCACAAGGGCAACTTGTCGAGCGTTGTGCGCGGGCTTGCGCGCGCCGGTGCCGCCACCTGCACGTCGGACGACCCGGAGCAGATCCGTAACGCCGACGGCCTGGTCATCCCGGGCGTGGGTGCGTTCTACGATGCGATTGCCTTTATGCGCCAGAGCGGCGAGGCGGACGCGGTGCTCGATGTCGTTGCCGCCGGAACTCCGCTGCTCGGCATCTGCCTGGGCCTTCAGCTGTTTTTTGAGCGGGGCGACGAGGGCGTGCCGGCGGACGAGGGCGCGGACGCGGACGACGATGCCTCCGAGCAGGCCGGCGGCCCCTGGGTCGATGGCCTGGGCATTATGCGCGGCTCGTGCACGCGCCTGGAGTCGAGCCGACTGAAGGTGCCGCACGTGGGTTGGGACCAGGTGCACATGACACCCGCCGGTGCGGCCGATCCGCTGCTCGCCGGTTTTGCCGAGGGTGCCAACATGTACTTCACCCACAGTTATGCGGTGGCCGACGACGCCGATGCCGCCGATGTGCTGGCGCGCACGCACTATACGCGGAGCTTCCCGTGCATCGTGCGCCATGGCAACGTGTGGGGCTGCCAGTTCCATCCCGAGAAATCCTCCGCGCTGGGTCAGCGCATCCTTAAGAACTTCGTCAACATCGTCGAGGAGGCTGGCCGATGATCCTGTTTCCCGCAATCGATCTGATCGGCGGCAAAGTCGTGCGCCTGGAGCGTGGCGACCGCAGCCGCTGCAAGGTATATTCCGACGACCCCGTGGCCGTCGCCCGCTCGTTTGCCGAGCAGGGCGCAAGCTGGGTGCACGTCGTCGACCTGTCCGCTGCCTTTGGCGAGGACGAGGACACATGCGCTGCCAACTCGGCGGCGATTAAGGCCATCTGCGGCGTCGACGGTCTGTCCGTGGACGTGGGCGGCGGCGTCCGCTCGCTCGCGCGCATCGACGAGTTGGCCGGCTACGGTGCGCGCCGCATCGCGCTGGGCACGGTGCTGGTGACCGAGCCGGGTTTTGCTGAGGTGGCAGCCCAAGGCTTTGGCGAGCTGCTGGTCGCCGACATTGCCGCACGCGACGGCCAGGTTAAGGTGAACGGCTGGCGCGACGGCGCGGGCGTGGTGCTCGACGATGCCGTGGCGCAGCTTACCGAGCTGGGCTTTAAGCATCTGGTGTATACCGACATCGCGCGCGATGGCATGCAGACGGGCATCGATGTGGCGGCGTATCGCCATGTGGCCGAGGTCGCGGGCTTTCCCGTCGTGGCTTCGGGCGGTATCTCGACGCTCGACGACATCCGCGCGCTTGCCGCCGTGGGTGAGGGCGCGATTGAAGGTGCCATTACCGGTCGCGCGCTCTACGAGGGCAACTTTACGCTGGTCCAGGCGCTGGCCGCCGTCCGAGGGGAGGAGTAGCCCATGCTTACCAAACGTGTGATTCCCTGCCTGGACGTCAAGGACGGCCGTGTGGTCAAGGGCGTCAACTTTGTGAGCCTGCGCGATGCGGGCGATCCGGTGGAGCTGGCGCGTGCCTACGACCGCGAGGGTGCGGACGAGGTTGTTTTCCTGGACATTACCGCCACGAGCGACAACCGTGCGACGACCATCGAGATGGCGGCGCACGCGGCCGGGGAGCTGGCCATTCCCTATACCGTGGGCGGCGGCTTTCGCGACCTGGCGGGCATGCGCACCATGGTTGCAGCTGGTGCCGACAAGGTATCGCTCAACTCGGCGGCCGTGCGCGACCCGTCGCTGATTAGCCAAGCTGCCGCGGCGTTTGGCAGCCAGGCCGTGGTCGTGGCGATCGATGCCAAGCGCGTCGGTTTGCCCGGCGCATCCGGTGCCGACAAGTGGGAGGTCTTTACCGCGGGAGGCCGCAATGCCACGGGTATCGACGCGGTGGCGTGGGCCGAGGAGGCGGCTCGTCGCGGCGCCGGCGAGATCTTGTTGACCAGCATGGACCGCGACGGTACCAAGGCCGGATTTGACCTGGCGCTCACCCGCGCCGTGGCCCGCGCGGTGCCAATCCCCGTCATCGCGAGCGGCGGCGTGGGTACACTCGAGCATTTTGCCGAGGGTGTGATTGAGGGCGAGGCCGATGCCGTGCTGGCGGCGAGCGTCTTTCACTTTGGAACCTTCAGCATTCGCGAAGTCAAAGAGTATATGGCCTCTCAAGGTATTCCTGTGAGGCTGGACTTCTAATGCTGCGGCTTGCCCAGGCACCCGACCTTCCGGCTCCAACCCTCCTCGCGTACTTAAGTACGCGTCGTCGGGCTTGTCGCTCGGAATCTCGGGCACCTGGACAACCCTCGCCGACCTGTGGGATTTCGTTTGTTGCTTGGGAGAAATGATGACTGAGGTAATAGAAGCGTCTGATCTTACGTACGACGCCCGTGGGTTGATTCCTTGTGTGGTTCAGCAGTATGACACCGGCGAGGTGCTTATGGTTGCTTGGATGAACGAGGAGTCGGTGGGGCTGACGCTTAAGACCGGCACCACGTGGTTTTGGAGCCGCAGCCGCCAGGAGCTCTGGAACAAGGGCGCGACGAGCGGCAATATGCAGGAGGTCAAGGAACTCTGGGCCGACTGCGATAGCGATACGCTGTTGGTCAAGGTTGACTCTCCGGGTCCGGCTTGCCACACCGGCAACCGTACCTGCTTCTTTAAGAAACTCGCGTAGGGCGGGCGCCCTGTTGGGCGCTCAGTAAAACGGAAAGGATTGAACTATGGGTGTGCGCACCGCAAATGTTCAGGATGGAAATATCGGCGAGACGCTGACGGGGCTCGCCGAGGTGATTCACGGTCGTCGCGACGCATCGCCGCAGGAGAGCTATACCGCTCGCCTGCTGACCGATGTCGAGGACGAGCTGCTCAAGAAGCTTGCCGAGGAGGCGAGCGAGGTGATCATGGCCTGCAAGGATAACGACCACGATCACATCCGCTACGAGGCCGGCGACCTGATCTATCACCTGCTCGTGACGCTCGAGCGCTACGGCATCACCCTCGACGAACTGGCCGGCGAACTCAACGCCCGCCGCCACTAGTCATTGGGGACGTTCTTAAACGACTAGTCGTTTGGGACAGTCTTTGCCGGCGCTGCCAAATAACATGCCCCATTGCATCAGCTATCCTCAATCGTGAAGAGTGTCCCCAATGGCTAGTCGTTTAAGAACGTCCCCAATGACTACCAACGACTAGTCTTAGGCGAGGGATGTGGGTTCCCATTCGCCGGTGGGGTGGGGGATATCGAAGGCCCGGTAGCCGCAGTCGTAGGCGTGGGCCTGGGCCTCGCGGATGTTCCAGCAGATGTCGCAGGCGCGGTGCGCGTCCGAGCCAAAAGTGATCGGCACCTCGGCGTGGGCAAAGCAACACAGCAATCCGGTCGCGGGGTAGTAGTCATCGAGGCCCTTGCGCGGTGCGGCGGTCGAGACCTCAACGCGGCGGCCCGTATCGTGTGCGCACTCGGCCATCTGCTCCCAAAACGGCGCCGGGTCAAAGTCGGGCGCAAAGCCTTCCTTCGAAAAACGCATGACCAGGTCGGGATGGGCCATCACGTCAAAGTTGAGCGAGCTCTCGCAAGCGCGGCACCAGTCGTCGACGTAGCGCTCCCACACGCCGCGCACGCCTAAGTTTTCCCAAACGTGTAGGTTGGCGTCGTCGTCGATCCAACCGCAAAGGGAATCGGGCGTATCGGGGCGAGCGACGTTTTCCGTTCCCGCCGCGCCCGCGGCGCCTGCCGCAATATCTCCCGGGTCGCCAATCCAGTGCACGCTGCCCAGACGTACGACGGCGCCTTGGGACCAGCGCTCAACCAAAGACTCGCAGCCCTCGTACCAATCGCATTCAAAACCGTAGATAAAGGTGAGCTCCGGCGCAATCTGCGCGGCGAGTTTGCGGGCGTCCTCAAAGGCCAGACGATGTGCCGGCAAGTCGCCCTCGACAACCTGCACCTCGCAGTTGGCATCCATGCTGGCGGGCAAGGTGAGGTGGTCGGTCGAGACCATGACCCGACAGCCAGCGGCCGCGGCAGCGCGAACGTTGTCCTCAAACGAGGCATGGCCGTCCGAAAACGAGGTATGAGTATGGCAATCGACCAGCGGGCATGCGGGCATGGCGACTCCTTTGCATTTGGCGAATCCGCTCCATTGTAATGGCGCAGCTCTCAACACGCTGGGCGCACCGGGTGCCGAAATCGATCGGAAAGGCTGCGCGGCGCGCGGTGCGGCCTCGCTTGCTCTCAAAACATGTACGTCAGCCTCCAAAACCGACAAGAAATGACATGTTTGGAGGCTGACGTACATGTTTGGACAGGGGCGAGGGCGGCGACGGACGAAAGTCACGCCTGTGCCACGTCCGATGTGCTAGCGTTTGAGTGAACAAAACGAGCCCGTGCGGAAAGGATCCGGACCGTATGCAACGTGGAAGTACATCTCCGCTGTCCCGCGAGACCGATGCGCCCGAAACCATCGTCAAGCTGGAGTGCGACATCGATGACGCTTCGCCCGAGGTGCTTGCCTACGCTGCCGATTGCCTGCGCAAGGCCGGCGCCCGCGAGGTGCATTGGTTGCCGCTTTACTGCAAAAAGGGCCGCCCCGGATGGCAGTTG
>USLO01000046.1 GCA_900555515.1 uncultured Collinsella sp. | reverse complement strand
CTTTTTTGGCCACATGCCACCAAGGAGAACCTCCCCATGCACAACAAGCGCGTGCTCGTCGCCATGAGCGGCGGCGTTGATTCCAGCGTGACCGCGTATCTGCTCAAAAGTCAGGGTTACGAATGCGTCGGTGCCACCATGCGCCTCACCTGCCCCGCACCCGATCCCGCAACAGGCATGAGTAAGGTCGACCGCGACATCGCCGATGCAAAGGCCGTCGCCGAGCGCCTGGGGATACCTCACCATGTGCTCGACCTGCAGCAGACCTTCGACCGCAATGTTATCGAGCGCTTCGTGACCGCCTACCAGGAGGGACTGACGCCCAACCCGTGCATCATCTGCAACCGCCACATTAAGTTTGGCGCGCTGCTCGATGCGGCGCTGGACATGGGCTGCGGCTACATCGCAACGGGACATTACGCAAAGACGAGCCAGGCGCCCGATGGTACCTGGCAGCTCCATCGCGGCGAAGATCCCAAAAAGGACCAGAGCTACTTTTTGTATTCGCTTACGCAGGAGCGCCTGGCGCACACGATCTTTCCGCTGGCAGGCCTAGACAAAGAGCGCGACGTGCGCCGCATAGCCGCCGAGCAGGGCTTTACCAACGCCAAGAAGGCCGAAAGCGAGGACATCTGCTTCATCGCGGATGGCGACTATGCGGGCTATATCGAGCGTCGGTGCGGACATCCCGCTGCACCGGGCGACATTGTGTGGCGCGACGGCAGCGTGGTCGGACGCCATAACGGCGCGCTGCGCTATACCATCGGCCAGCGCAAGGGCCTGGGCGTCGCGATGGCGCATCCCGTGTATGTGACGGGCGTCGACGCCGTCAACAACACCGTGCATCTGGGCGAAGCCGAGGACCTAACCGCCTCGGCGCTAACTGCCGATGAGTGGATCTGGAGCGCGCCGGACACGCGCATGGAGGCTGAGCTCGACGCCGGCGGCATTCGTGTAGGTGCCAAGTACCGCTACCGTCAGAAAGACCAGGCAGCGACCCTTACGCGTGACGAAGGCGGGCAAATGCTGCTAACTTTTGACGAGCCGCAGCGAGCCATCGCCCCCGGCCAGGCCGTCGTCGTCTACCGCGGCGACGTCGTCCTGGGCGGCGGTACCGTGACTGCCGCCATCAAGTAGTCCCATCCCCTTCATAAGTTGCGGTGAAATAGGGACTGTTTAAGCGTTTAAAACCGCCAAACAGTCCCTATTTCACCGCAACTTAGAGAGGACGGCCTCGGTCGGTACTGCCGTATCAGCCGAGGCCGCTGCATCGCTAGCGCTGTACGTAGGCGCGGACGAGCTCGAAGGTGTTGCGCACGCCGTCCACGTGGCTACGCTCGTAGTTGTGGCTCGCATACACGCCGGGGCCGATCAGACCATGGCGAATGTCGTAGCCGGCAGAGAGCGTGGCTTCGACGTCCGAACCGTAATGCGGATACACGTCGATAGCGTAATCGAGCTCAAGCTCGCGCGCGATATTGGACAGCGCCGTCACCAGGTCGTAGTTGTACGGACCGCCCGAATCCTTGGCGCAGATCGACACCATGTGCTCGGTGCAGCCTAGGTCGTCGCCCACGCAGCCCATGTCAACGCTGATCATCTCGCGCGTGTCGGCCGGCACGAAGGCGCCGCCGTGGCCCACCTCCTCGTACACGGTAAAGAGCAGCGAAACCTTACGCGAAAGCGTCACCTCGCCAGCGGCGACGGCACGCGCCAAGCCCAACAAAATGGCGGCCGATAGCTTGTCATCCAGGAAGCGGCTCTTAATGTAGCCGCTCTCCGTCACCGTCGTGCGAGGATCCATAGCGATGATGTCGCCGGTCTGAATACCCAGCTCGAGCACATCGTCCTTGCTGTCGACGTTCTCGTCGAGCAAGATCTCCATGTTCTTCTCGATGGTCTTGACCGGCTCGTCGGCCACGTGCGCCGAAGGCTCGGTGTTAAGAACCACGCCCGTGTAGACATTGCCGTCGCGCGTGTAGACGGTGCAGTTCTCGCCATCGGCCGTAGACCACTGATGCCCACCGAGCGTCGTGGGGCGCAGGCGGCCATTGTCCTTAATGGAACGCACCATGGCGCCTAGGGTATCGACATGGCTCGCCAGTACGAGCGGCTCGCCCTCGCCGCCAAGCTCAACGAGCACGTTACCCTTATTAGAACGCTCAGGCCCAAACCCCATATCGCGCAGGGTCTCCATCAGATAATCAGTCGCCGCACGGGTATAGCCGGTAGGCGAAGCAATAGAAGTCAGCGTCTTAAGCTGTCCTGCGATATAGGAGAGCGTCTCCTCTAGAGAAGCATCAATATTAGAAGTCATATGCATCCTTCCAAGTAAAACTAAGACCGAGTCCCGATTTTAACCGTTCTGCACGTGCAATGCCCCAGGAGCCGAGCCGCCTCCAGACGTCCCCGCACCGGTTTTGTGCACGTGCACGGTTTACAATCTCAATCTTGCATAAATCCTATTGGTATTTGCATAGAAATGAGGAATCTTTTTGCTTCGTCTCAGGGTGCCCCACCTTGGACCGTGCAAAAAACGGAGTATTCAGCACCGTGGGCCCCAACGGCCCCATCACGAACGACAAAACGACGCGGTTACAGCAGTGTTGCAGGTCGTCGCAAAGCAGAAACTCAGTAACAACCCCCTCCACTCATCGATAGCCCGCCCACAATGGCTGTCGATGGGCGCCTGCGGATCACTACCGCCCATTCACAACGTTATGCATTTTTAAGAGCTTGTTGAATACTCCCAAAAATGCACGCAGGGAAGTGCACCACCTATCCGCAGCGGGCAGTACGCCTTGGTTTTGTCCGTCTCAGGGCATCGACGCAGCACAAAAAGCCCCGCCGTGCGTAGCACGGCGGGGCCAGCGGCACGTCAAAAGACCATACACCTACGGGCGAAGGACCACCAAACTGGGCTAGGCAGCCGGGCAGATCTTCTTGAAGAGCTCAATGACGTCGTCGAGCGTCGCCTCGCGCGGGTTACCCGGGAAGCAAGCGTCGGCCATGGCGTCCTTGGCCAGGACCTCGATCTCGTCAGCCTTCATGGCCTCGCAGACGTGCGGGATATTCACGTCGGCGGAAAGCTGCTTGACGGCGGCGATAGCGGCGTCGGCAGCCTCGTCGGTGCTCATGCCCGTGGTGTCAACACCCATGGCAACGGCAACCTTGGCCAGGCGCTCAGCGCAAACCGGCTTGTTGAACTCCATGGCGATCGGCAGCAGCATGGCGCAAGCGACGCCGTGCGGGGTGTCGTAGTGAGCTGACAGGGTGTGAGCCATGGCGTGGTCGATGCCCAGGCCAACGTTGGAGAAGCCCATGCCGGCGACATACTGACCAAGGGCCATGCCCTCGCGACCGGAGCCGGGCTGACCGGACTTGGCCTCGGCGACGGAGTCACGCAGGTTCTCGCTGATCAGCTTAATAGCCTCAAAGTGGAACATGTCGGAGAGCTCCCAAGCGCCCTTGGTGGTGTAGCCCTCGATGGCGTGGGTCAGAGCGTCCATGCCAGTGGAAGCGGTCAGGCCGGCGGGCATGGAGGCCATCATGTCGGGATCGACGACGGCGACCTCGGGGGCGTCGTTGGTGTCGACGCACACGAACTTGCGGACCTTCTCGGGGTCGGTGATGACGTAGTTGATGGTCACCTCGGCGGCGGTACCGGCGGTCGTCGGCACAGCGATGGTGAACACGGCGTGGTTCTTAGTGGGAGCAACGCCCTCGAGGCTGCGGACATCGGCGAACTCGGGGTTGTTGATGATGATGCCGATGGCCTTAGCAGTGTCCATGGAGGAGCCACCACCGATGGTCACGATAGCGTCAGCCTCGGCGGCCTTGAAGGCCTCGACGCCGTCCTTGACGTTCTGGATAGTGGGGTTGGGCTTGATCTCGGAGTAGAGGCTCCAAGCGATGCCGGCAGCGTCGAGCTCGTCGGTCACCTTAGCGGTAACGCCAAACTTGACCAGATCGGGGTCGGAGCAGACGAAGATCTTCTTGTAGCCGCGACGCTGGAGCTCGCCGGGGATCTCCTTGATGGCGCCGGAACCATGATAAGAGATGGTATTGAGAACGAAACGATTAGCCATTGATAGCCTCCCATCGTGTGCGGGGCACCCATTACGCCCCACGCTATGAGTCCCATCCTAACGCTTTTGAAACAAAAAAACGCGTGAGAACGTCAAAATTGTTAAAGCGTTTCAACAGATGATGAAAAATATTGCGGCAAAGGGACAACCCCTTTGCCGCATTCGGTTACTTTCGGCAGCCCTCTTTCCAAGCCTCGGCCGCAACCTTCCAGCGTAAGCGCAAGTCGCGCTCGCGGTCGATGAACATGATGGCAAACGCGACAAACAGCAGCAAGCTCGCCACGACGATGGCGTGCAGGCCCATGCGCTCAATACACCAGTTGCCCAACACGGCGCCAAACACAAAGGTAAAGATCACGCCAAAGTACAGCAGGCCGTTTTCCAAAAAGCCGCGCCTGTGGGTGATGATGTAATCGTCCACGTTTTGCAGCGCGTTGCGCAAGTTGCCGATGCACATGGTCGTAGCGATGCCGTGACCGTGGATCTTGCGGAAGCTCTCGACCTGCATGCCGCAGGCAAACGAGGTGAGGCAGTTGGCGAGCAGGTTGAAATTGCCGCCCGGGATAAAGCTCACGCCCAGCAAGATGACGGCTTCAAAGAACACCGTTACCTGGCGCCAGTGAATCACGCTGCCAAACCGCTCATGCACCAGGTCGGCAAGCATAATGCCCACGGCAAACGACACCACGGGGAAGAAGTAGCGTCCCGCAAGTGCCCAGTTGCCCTCCGAGATGCTCACGCCCACGAGCAGGATGTTGCCTGTCTGCGCGTTGGCGAAAACATGATCGCGCCCAATGTACGAATAGACGTCCATAAAGCCACCGGCGAGCGCCAAGATGATGCCCAGCTCAATAGACTCCGATATCTGTTTGGCACGCTGCATCGTCGTGCATCCTCCTTGTTGACGACTCTCTCGTGCGTTGGCGGAAACATAGCCGCCGTTCATACTGTAACCCATTGACAACATGGCGTGCGCGCGAGACGGGTTCTCCAACGCGCAGATACACAGTCTGGAAACAAACGATCCCCGCATCGACGCGCCGATCCCCAGCTCATGTACTCCCCCAGTCTTTTTAGCTCCGTCCCAAAAAGACTGGTTACAATTACGTGCAGCATACAGACACCGGGAGGGATCGTGGCAAAAAAGCCTCAGCACGCTCAGAACAACCAGCGCAGTCAGCAGGGCAAACAGGGCCAGCAGCAAAAGCGCGGCGGCAAGGCGCAGGCCACGGTCGCCCGCGCCAAGCATTCCCAAGCGATGCCCGCCCGCCCCTGGCGCCCGGGCCGCGATAAGTTCCTCCCCGTCAGTCGAGCCGACATGGATGCACGCGGCTGGGACCAGTGCGACTTTGTCTACATCTGCGGCGACGCCTATGTGGACCATCCCAGCTTTGGCATGGCCATCATCAGCCGCGTACTCGACGCGCACGGCTACAAGGTGGGCATCATCTGCCAACCCAACTGGACCGACCCCGCCAGCATCACCGTGCTCGGCGAGCCGCGCCTGGGGTTTCTCGTCAGTGCCGGCAACATGGACTCCATGGTCAACCACTATTCGGTGACCAAGCACCGCCGCCACACCGACGCCTATACCCCCGGCGGCGAGGAAGGTCACCGCCCCAACCGTGCCGTCACGGTCTACGGCAATCTCATCCGCCAGACGTTCAAGGACGCCCCCATCATCATCGGCGGCATCGAGGCAAGCCTGCGCCGCCTGGCCCACTACGACTACTGGCAGGATAAGCTCAAGCGCTCGGTGCTGCTCGACTCGGGCGCCGACATCCTCATCTACGGCATGGGCGAGCACGCGATTGTCGAGATCGCCGACGCGCTCGACGCGGGGCTGCCCGTCGATCAGATCACCTATATCAACGGCACCGTCTACCGCACCAGCTCGCTCGACGAGGTCTACGACTACGACCTGCTGCCCAGCTGGGACGACCTTACCGCCGACAAGCTCAACTACGCGCGCAGCTTTAACGTGCAGCAGCAGAATATGGACCCCATCACCGGGCATCGCCTGGTAGAGCCCTACCCCAACAGCGTCTATGTGGTACAGAACCCGCCATCGGCGACACTCACCACCGACGAGATGGACGAGGTGGCCGAACTCCCCTACGCACGCGACTGGCATCCCGATTACGACGCGGCGGGCGGCGTGCCGGCCTTTGCCGAGATCAAGTTTTCAATTAGCTCCAACCGCGGCTGTTTTGGCGAATGCTCGTTTTGTGCCCTCACCTTCCACCAGGGCCGCGTGCTGCAGATGCGCAGCCACGACTCGATTATGCGCGAGGCCGAGCTGCTCACGCGCGATCCCGAGTTTAAGGGCTACATCAACGACGTGGGAGGACCGACGGCCAACTTTAGCCGTCCTGCCTGCGACAAGCAGCTCAAGCACGGCGTGTGCAAGAACAAGCGCTGCCTGTGGCCGAGCGTATGCAAGAACATGGTGGTCGACGAGAGCGGCTACACGCAGCTGCTGCGCGACCTGCGCCAGCTGCCGGGCGTCAAAAAGGTCTTCGTGCGCAGCGGCATCCGTTTTGACTACACCATGGCCGATGCCTCGGACGAGTTTTTGCGCGAGCTGCTGGAGCATCATGTCTCAGGCCAGCTGCGCGTAGCGCCCGAGCACGTGAGCGATGCGGTGCTGTCAGTGATGGGCAAGCCGAGCCGAGCCGTCTACGACGCGTTCTGCCGCAAATTTGAACGCTTGAACCGCGAATACGGACTCAAGCAGTACGTGGTGCCGTATCTAATCTCGAGCCACCCCGGCTCGACCATGAAGGAAGCCGTGGACCTTGCCGAAGCCGTGCGCGACATGGGCTACATGCCCGAACAGGTGCAGGACTTCTACCCCACCCCGTCCACCATGTCGACGTGCATGTACTACACCGGCGTGGACCCGCGCACCATGAAACCGATCTATGTGGCGCGCGACCCGCACGAGAAGGCCATGCAACGCGCGCTCATCCAGTATCGCAAGCCCGAGAACTACAAGCTGGTACGCGAGGCGCTGGAAAAGGCTGGCCGTCGCGACCTGATCGGCTACACCAAGCATTGCCTGATTCGCCCCGTGCCGCCACGCCCGGGCGAGACATCTGCTGGCGGTGGGCATGGCACCGGCAAGAAGGGCGGCAAGCCACATGGTGGCGCCGCCGGCAAGGGGCCTAAAGGCAGCAAGGGGCACAGCGGCATGTCGCGCGCGCAAAACACTGCCGGGCGCAACCGTGCAGCTCAGGGGCGTCAGGGTGCCAACGGAGGCGGGCGTCGCAACTAGGGCGGCGAGGCGGCATGCCGCCGTTGGCGACACGACACGCCCCACCAATAAAATGCCGCTCGCCGGGGCGTCGCAGAACGATTCCCCGGCGAGCGGCCGATTAATATTGTCTATCTCAAGACGTTGTTACTTTTTGTCGAAACGACCATAGAGCGCAAACGAGAGCGCCGCAGAGATAACCCAAGTCAAAGCGATGCAGACGACAATCATGATCAGGTTCATGGGATTACCGCTTGGATCGGCATAAACGGGCAACGAGGTAATGCCAGGCATAACAAAGCCGAAGCACTTAGCGCCCAGAACAACGGTGAGCGCGCCGCCAATGCCATCCGCAATCATCGCAGCGATAAGCGGAGTCCTGTTAGGAACCTGAACGGTAAACAAGGCGGGCTCGGAAATTCCCATAAATGCTGAGAAGGCGCACGTCATTGCAGCGGACTTGAGCTTTTCGTCGGTCATGCGCAGAGCTGCACCAAAAGACGCACCGCTTTCGGCGAGGTTATGGCAGAAAGAGATCGGGAGCAGATAGTCATACCCCAGCGTTGCGATATTGGAAATCTGGATGGGGCTCGTCGACTGGTGCATGCCAAAGAGCACGATAAGCGGCATAAAGAAGCCCAGCAGAAAACCGGCAACGGGACCTAACGTCGAGAATAGCCAAACGATACCGTTGGCAAGACCAAGACCGCACCAGGCACCAATCGGGGCGAGCACAAACAGGTTGACCGGAATCACGATAGCAAGGGAGAGCGCCGGAACGACAACGAGCTTAAAGAGATCCGGCACGACTTTGTCGATTGCGCGATATACAAAAGACAAGCCAATGACGCCAAAGATGACCGGGAACACGGAATCGGCGTAGCTAAAAATCGGCACCGTAAAACCGAACAACGCAAGAGGCGTCTCGCCCGTACCGACAGCGTTGACAATAGTCGGGTACATCAGCGATCCGGCAACACAAAGCGCAAGCGAACGGTTGACTCGGAACTTATCAGCTGTAGACATTGCCAGCAAAAACGGCAAGAAGTAGAACGGGATATCCGAAATCATATTGAATATCGCAAAGTCGCCGGCACCCGTGTCGATTCCAAAAGCCGCGATAGCAGCCAGGATGCCCTTTACGATGCCTCCCGCCACCAGTGCGGGAATGATAGCGGAGAAGATGCCGGTGATGATATCGAATACGCGAGCCGAACCTTTTTGGAGCTCAGGCTGCTCGGCGTCGGCGGAGACCTCGCCACCCATCCTGTCGCCAAGCATGGGCTCCAATTCGTCATATACCGACCCCACGCTGGCGCCGATGATAACCTGCCACTGCCCGTCTTTAACCTGCGCGCCCAAGGCGCCGTCAAGCGTCTTAAGGGCCTCCAGGTCTGCCTTGCTATCGTCCTTCAGGTTGAACCTCAGCCTTGTAATGCAGTGCGTTGCCATAACAACGTTATCGGCGCCGCCCACGAGCTCGAGGACACGAGCGGCCAGTTCCTTCTTGTCTGCCATAACAATCACTCCTACCCAAGGTCTTCGCCATTGGTGGCGATGCATTTCTGGTACCAATAGAAAGAGTCTTTACGCAAGCGCTTCGCAGTGCCGTGGCCGCAATTATCCAGATCGACATAGATAAGCCCGTAGCGCTTGTCCATCGTAAGAGGACCGCAGGCAACAAGGTCAATGAATCCCCAGATCATATATCCGCGCACGTCAACGCCATCGATCACCGCCTCTTTAAGGCACTTTATGTGCTGGCGCAAATAATCGATTCGATACTCGTCGTGGATGCTGCCATCCTCCTCGACCACGTCAGATGTACCGAGGCCGTTCTCGGCGATATACAGAGGCAGCCCATAGCGGTCATACATCTGGTTAAGGGTAACCCTCAGGCCAATGGGATCGAGCTGCCAGCCCCACTCACTCGTCTCGAGATAAAGGTTCTTGTTTGCCATGACCAGATTGCCCGCAGTCTTCTCCCATCCCTGATCGCAGGTGGATACCTGGGAAAAGTAGTACGAGAAGGCCAGGAAGTCGACCGTGTTGCGAGCGATGAGCTCTTCATCGCCCGGTTCCATTTGAATCTCGATATCGCACGCATCGAAATAGCGATTCATATAAGCGGGGTATTTTCCGCGAGCCATCACGTCCGTATAGAACCAGTTGGAATACTGGTCGTCGTGAATAGCCTGCATGTTATCTTCGGGACGGCAGGTGGCGGGATACGTACAGAATCGAGCGATCATGCCGCCAACGGGAGTATCGGGCGAAAGACGATGGACAATCTCGACGGCACGCGCATTGGCAACGAACTCATGGTGCAGGCACTGGAAGATGGCTCGATCGAAGTTCTCCCCCTCTTCGTCTTTGACCAGACAGACCCCGTCCCAAGGCGAAAAACGCGCTGCATTGAACTCGTTAAAAGGCAGCCAGAAATCGACCAGATCGCCCAATTCCGTAACGATTGTCTCGACATAGCGGGCGAAGAAGTCAATCGTCTTGCGATTCTTCCATCCCCCATATGTGGTGACAAGATTTACCGGGATGTCATAGTGGAGCATGGTGACGAAGGTCTTAATGCCGTGCTTTTTGCACTCACCCAGCATGCTTCGATACCACTCGATGCCTTCGCGGTTAGGCTCAAGGTCATCTCCGTTAGGATAGATTCGGCTCCAGCAAATAGAGGTGCGGAACAGCTTGAGGCCCATCTCCGCAAAAAGCGCGATGTCCTCACGATAGTGATGATAGAAGTCGTTGCCACGCCTAAACGGGTAGAACTCAACGCCATCATCTGCGAGAGCGTTCATTAGCTCGTCATGGCAGAATGGGTTGTTTTGATGCTTGTCCTCAATCTGGTCATGAGTCCAGGTACCATCCAGCCATCGACAATCCTGCGTCGACTTTCCCTTTCCGCCCTCATTCCAGGCGCCATCGGCCTGCGAGCACGATATGGCTCCGCCCCATAAAAAGTCGGAGTCAAACCCATGTTTTAACTTACCCATTTGCCCTCCTTGATCGGATGCTCCAGCGGATAACCCAATACTAGGAAGAACAAGATGCATAAGATATCGCATAGAAAGCATGGCTTTATAACATTTTTTTAGATATAATACCGTTCAAGGTATCGATTCTACCGTTCACCGCTGGAGCACCCCATGGATTCGAATCTCAAACAGCTGCTCTATACGCATACCGAGACCGAAGAGTGGCATCGCACACATCCGGGAGAGCTCAGCCCGCGATATAACAGGGTGGAAACCACAACCATTAACGGCGAAGAGGTCTATCTGTTTGATTGGAAAGAAACTCTCGACGAAAACCCCGTGGGCCTTATCAAGGAGTCGCGCTTTACCGATATTCCTCCTCATATCAATCGGGATATGGAGCTTAACTACGTGTACGACGGCGTCTGCACGTTTATCGTCAACGAACGGCGACTACTCCTTAAAAAGGGCGACGTGCTCATTTGCAACACCGGCGTAGTCAGAAGCGTTCCATACGTTAAGGGCGAGCATGATATCGTCATTTCGATCGTCTTCAAAAAAGAAATGTTCGATTCGTTGTTCCTGAGCCAGCTACCCGGCGCGTCACCATTAACGAATCTTCTATTTGATTTTGTGTCCAAAAACCGCGAGGCCCGAAAATATCTCATTCTTCCAGAGGAATACGCCCGACATGCGCGACGCCTCATCGAGATGCTCTTTATCGAATATCACTTTAAAGATGCCTATTCCAATGAACTCATGAGGCACCTCGCCGTCAGCCTATTCCTTGTTCTCATTCGAGGACTGTACCGACGCTCCGCAACTGATAACCAGGCGATCATGTCGGACGAACGCATCGTGTCGATTCTGAATCATATTGAGCGAAGCTACGGCGACTGCACACTCGAAAGCATTGCGAGCGATACGGGTTATAGCACCAGCTATCTCAGCAGCTTGATCAAGCAAAAAACCGGCAAAACGTTTTCGCAAATCAAGCTCAACCAGCAGCTCACAGAGGCGGCATATCTTCTCAATAACACCGAGCGCAGCGTGCAGTATGTAGCCCGAAAAGTCGGCATCTCCAACATGTCATTCTTTTACTCAAAATTTAAGGCTCTGTTAGACCAGGATTGACATTCCGCCCCGTCATCTCCTTGCGATTGCACAATGGTCGCCCCCCTGTCGGA
>USLO01000045.1 GCA_900555515.1 uncultured Collinsella sp. | reverse complement strand
GCGGGACGCTCGTATGGCGTGGTTTGGAAGCTCTTTGGCGAGGACCCGCATGAATCATGCTATGTCGTCGAATTCGTTGGCAAAAGCCATGTGTCGCTTTTGGGCTACGTGAGCGTTTCGGGTGAGGTCTATAAGGTGGACCGTCCCGTTAACGAAGTATCGCTGCCCGACGATCCCGACATGGAACTGGTCCTTGACGAGTCGGATTCCAGTATTGGTGAAATTATGGTAAGGGAAGCCAGCGGTGCAATGCGCGCGTGCGCGCGAACCGTCGGCTCTCCCGAAGGCCCCATGCGCGAGCAGTCCGATCACGAGACATGGAATTCGGCCCGCTCCCTTCCTTACGGCGAGTTCATGGCATCGATGTTCCTGCGCTACGCGATATTTGCCAACTCCGAAAGCGCTATTGCGAACACGGCGGGCGTCGACGGTCTCGATGCGGACATGCAAAACGTTGTCGACAAGATCAAGCTCGTAAAGTTGCCCGAGCCGGTCGAGGTGTTTTTGGGCTTTAACACGTCACCGCTCCCCGATGCTATCGAGACGCTGCTTTACCGCGTTGACCATGCCGAGAATCCGAGCGGTATCGAGCGCTATGCCGCCGCCCTTATGAGCGAGGTCGACTTGCCCCGCCTGCGCACCATTGCCGCCAAGTCCGAAATGAGCCTGGCGCGCATCGACCGGTCAAAGCTTTTCTATCTCAATTTTGATCGTAGCCTGCTGGACCAGGACGAGATTGACATGCTGCTTGCCATCGAGTGCCGTCTCAACCGCCTCTCCGGCATCCTTGAGCGCATCGGGGCCGGATTGGTCCCTGCGGCATCCTCGCCGAGCCTTGAGGGCTGCGCTCTCTTTGATGCGTGGCATATCGCCAAGACGACCAACGATGTTCCCCGACTGCTCGATACGGCCTCGAGCGATAACCCGTGGGCCAAACCGGGAACGGTTTCGTGCCAGCCGGGCGGTGAGTGGGATGTGCGTACCCGCTTCGCGCGTATTGTCGAGGCGCTTAACGTGGTCACAAGGCTCGACTATACCTATCGGGCAAACGTTGCCGAGGGGATTATGCTCGTTCGGTTTGGGCAGTCTGTCGTGGACGCCATGCCGCAACGTGAATACGATGCTCAAGATGACGCCTGGCGCGAGCTGGACGAGGACACGCGCGCGATCTGGGGCGCGGAGCACGATGCACGTGTGGCGCTCACGCTTGCGGCAGCGTGTTTTGCCGCGGGCACCTGCATCACGCGCTGCTATGTGCAGATTGCTGCTCCCGACAGTGAGCAGGACGAGCGCGTTGTCGCAACATATTTCTTTGGGCGCGCGGCCTATCTGGCCGATTGCGTGCCTGTCGCCAAGGATCTTGAGAGCATGGACATGGGCGATATGCCGTGCAAGCGTGTGCTTGAGGCGTATGAGTCAACCGCTCCGGAGACGATTGAACCTGCGGAGGTTCATGCTCGTCCGCGTGATGACCACCGCACCCTGCCGCCGGCGCTGCGTGATCTGCTGCTTGCCGATACGGCTGACGAGTTGGAGGTCATGGAAGAGGACGACGACCCATACGTGGCCCGCGTTGTTGAATTGCGCGAGCAGGCAAAAGTCGACCGTACAGGTGCCTTTGAAGGCTTTTCCCGTCTTGTCGAAGAGTTGGAGGCTAAGTGCGCCGTCGCCGAGCTTTTGGCGACAGGTCCGGTTCAAACGCAGTTTTGCGATAACCAGCTGGTGCGCATGGTGCTACCGGTGTTGGAAGAAGACCGCTCTGTGCGAATCCTTCGTGCGCCCGATGCGCTGTACTTTGCCCAGCACGAGATCTGCAGCTTTTACGCCGAGCAAGAGGACTTTGAACGAGCACTGCCCGAGGTGCGTCATCTTTACGATCTGGCGCGCTCGTCCATGCAATCGCACTTTGCGCTCATCAACGTGCTTGCGCGTCTGGAGCGCTTTGACGAGATTATCGAGGTGGCGCGCCACGGCCTACGTATTGCCAGCGATCGTTCTGCAATCGGCTACCTGTTCTATCGCTTGGCGTTTGCCTATTGGAATTGCGATCAGCTCGACCTGGCGCTGGCTTGCTACCGTCTGGTGCCGCGCGGTGAGGAATCGGGCAGCAGCGCGCTGGAAGAAATGCAGGGCCTTATGAACGAGATGGGCGTCAGCGAGCCTCCGACGTTCGAGGAGGCGGTCGAGATCATCCGCAAGGCTGGGCTCGAGCTGCCGCCAGTGTCCGCCGTGACGAATCAGCTGGCAGATGCCGCTGTGCAACTGGTCGACAACGGCTTCTTTTTCCTTGCACGCGGTTGCATCTTCCAAATGTGGCGCACCATGGGCAACGACGAACTCGGCTCCCTCAACCGCTCGCTGGGGTAGGCGAAGCTTCCAAGGAGGAAAGGATGCTAGGCAATTAGAAAATTTCCTCTTGCCCATCCTTGGCTGTTTGGTTACTATAGAACGGCTGTTACGGAGAGCTGACCGAGAGGCCGAAGGTGCTCGCCTGCTAAGCGAGTATGCCCCAAAAGGGCATCTGGGGTTCGAATCCCCAGCTCTCCGCCAGTTTAACTTTAAAGAAGGGTCCCATCGGGGGCCCTTTTTTATTATCGAGAAAGGGCTGCTGGGGATTCGAACCCTCAAAAAAGGAGGCATCCTTTCGGACGCCTCCTTTCAGTGGGCTGATTATTCTTGCGCTCTACACCTCGGGCGCCTTGGCGACGGTCTCGCTTTCTGCCGTGAGTGGGCGGTTGTCGATGCGGCGGCCCAAGCGATCGAGCTTCACGAGCAGCCATTCAATGGGATTCGGCCCTGCGCCTTCCTCGTCGGCAACCAGGTCCATGACGGCGATCTTGGTGCCGCCCTGCTTGAGCGTAACGCTGCCCACCTTGTCGCCCACATGCACCGTGCCCGAAAGATCGTCGTAGCTAACCTTTTCGGTCACCTCGCCGGCAAGGGAAAACACGGTCGCTTGCGCCGTGGGGTCGGCGAGCGTGGCGTCGATCGTCTTGTCCGTCCAATCTGTCTGGCTAATGCGTGCCATAAGCGGGTTGCCGTTGGCGGTCTTTTCCTGCGTGTTGGCGATCGCGACCGTCACCTTGTGACCGTAGTACCAATTGGCAAGGGTTGCGGTATCGGTAAAGCGCTGGTCGGTGGTAGTGGAGTTCAAAACGACGGTGTAGATCTCGTCGCCATCGCGGTTGTAGGCACTCGTAAAGCAATAGCCTGCATCGTCGGTGGTGCCGGTCTTGCCACCGATGTTGCCATCTTGGCCCAGCAAATAGTTATGCGTGTCCATGGAATGCGAATGGTCGGTGCCGTCGGCGCCCGTGACCTCGATCCAGGAATCCTCGCTCGCTACGACCTCGCGGATCGTGTCGTTTTTCATGGCCTCTTGCATCATCAGCGCTACGTCGTGTGCGGTTGAGTGCATATCGCCAGCCCACTCATCAAAGTCCAGACCATGCGGGTTTTCAAAAAGCGTACCGGTACAGCCGAGCTTCTTAGCGCGCTCGTTCATGGCCTTCACAAAGGTGGCCTCGGCGTCTTTGGTCTTAGGGTCGATCTTCTTGCCCACATATTCGGCGAGCACGATGGCGGCGTCGTTGCCCGAGGGAATCATCAGGCCGCGCAGCGCCTGCTCCACGGTAAGCTCGTCGCCTTCGAGCAAGCCGGCGGTCGAATTACCCACGGTGGCTGCGGCGTTGCTCACCGTGACCTTCTCGTCCATCTTGCAATTCTCGACGGTTAGGATTGCGGTCATGACCTTGGTGATCGAGGCAATCTTGACCTGCTCATCGGCGTCGCGCCCATAGTAGACGGTGCCGTCTTTGCCCATGACGAGGGCATTGGTCGCATCGATATCGGGCAGGTTTTCGGCCGTGATGCTGCGCGCATCGGCGGTTTTGCCGCAAACATTGTCGGTCGTGAGCACTTGGGCGCCGGCGACGGTGGGCGCGCCAGCGGCAAGAGCGATAGCGCAGACAAAGCCGGCGGCAAGCTGGGCTGAGCGCTTTGCAAAAGAGGTGAGGGACTTCACGGATTTCGCTTTCGACGGGATGGTCTCTTCTGGAACTAGAGTATATCGTTTGTCGGCGTCGGCGATCATCGCGTGCGCGCGTGGCCCACATCCGCACCCGAACGGGCACAAGGGTGCTTAAGGCCGACTTAATCACCCACGCTTGTTGTGTGTGGCGTGCGTCGCCTCGGGCATAATGGAGCGCGAGGGGAGCACGCATGAACGAGCGCATTTTGGTAGTTGATGACGAGAAGGCCATCGCCGACTTGGTTGGCATCTACCTTACAAAAGAGGGTTTTGATGTCCAGATTGCCTATAGCGGGGCCGATGCTGCCAAGGCGATTTTGGAGCAGGAGTTTGATTTGGCGCTGCTGGATGTCATGCTGCCCGATATCGATGGGTTTGAGCTGCTGCGTACGATCCGTTCCAGCCATACCTATCCCGTGATCATGCTGACGGCGCGCGATGCCCAGCAAGACAAGATCGGGGGCCTTTCGCTTGGCGCGGACGATTACGTGGTTAAGCCGTTCCGTCCGCTGGAGCTCATCGCGCGCGTGCACGCTCAGCTTCGCCGCTACACCAGCTACGGTAGCCGTGCACAGGCGGCCGAGTCGCCGACCATTCAGCTCGACGGCTTGGAGATCAACCGCGATGCTCGTTCCGTGACAGTGGACGGTTCACCGGTTCGCCTCACGCCCACCGAGTATTCAATCTTGCTGTATCTGGTCGAGCATCGCGGCAGCGTGGTGGCCGTGGAGGACCTGTTCCGCGCGGTATGGAACGAGGACTTTATGCCCGGCTCCAACAATACGGTGATGGTGCACATTCGCCATTTGCGCGAAAAGATCGGCGACGACGCACAAAAGCCGCGCTTTATCAAAAACGTCTGGGGCGTCGGCTACATCATCGAATAACGCTTTTCGCTTGTGAGGATCTTGATATGACAAAAGACGATAGGCAAGCGTTCGAGGCGCCCGATCGACTCTTTGAATACGTGAGGTCAGTCGTCGACAACCGCGCGCTTGCAACGGTGCTGCTCTTTTTGCTGAGCCTGCTGCTGATTGGCATCGATAACATCGCTGGAATCTTGGCGGTGCTGCTTGTCGGCTTTTTGCTGATCGATCGATTTGAGATCGTGCGCCGCTGCATGGTGATTGGCGGCGCCGCGTGGGCCATGACGTTGGCGATTGGCGCCATGGCGCTCGGCGGCATCGAAGGGCCGGTGCTGTTTGATGCCGGCTTTGTATTCAACATGCTTGGCTTTGTGCTGGCGCTTGCCGCGTGCGTGCTGTTCTTGTGCGGCCGCGCCCTGTACTACCAGGGCTACGAACAGGGCGAGCAGCATGCCGATTGTGTGCTGGCCGCTCGTATTCAAGATCGCCTGATCGATCACCCCGACACCTGGGACAACATTGACGGCGACTTCTTGGAGGTCGAGGGCGCCCTTAACCGCGTGCGTGACCGTGAGCGCAAGGTGCAGCAAGCTCTGCGTGACGAGTCGCATCGCAAGGACGATCTGGTCACGTACTTGGCACATGACCTACGCACCCCGCTTGCCAGTGTGGTGGGCTATCTTTCGCTGCTGCAAGAGGCTCCTGAGCTGCCGGTTGAGCAACGTGCGCACTTTACGGGCGTGGCTCTCGACAAGGCGCACCGGCTCGATGCACTCATCGAAGAGTTCTTCGATATCACACGCTTTGACTTCCACGATATCGTGCTCACGCGCGGCTATGTTGATCTGGGGTTGCTGCTGGCTCAGGTGGCTGACGAGTTCTATCCCATCCTCAACGAGCAGCATAAGGAAGCCCAAGTTGATATCCACGAGGACCTGACGGTGCTCGTGGATGGCGACAAGATGGCTCGCGTGTTCAACAACATCATGAAAAACGCCGTCGCCTATAGCTATGAGGGCTCGACTATCACGATTGAGGCCGGGCGCCAAGACGATGGCGGCGTGCGCGTTCGCTTTATCAATCAGGGCGATCCTATCCCTGCGGCTAAGCTCAAGGTGATCTTTGAGAAGTTCTATCGCCTGGATGCGGCGCGTGCGACCAATCGCGGTGGTGCCGGTCTGGGCCTTGCTATTGCCAAGGAGATCATCGCGGCACACGGCGGTACCGTTGCATGTGAATCGACGCCCGAACACACGATATTCACCATCGAGCTGCCCGCCGCATAGCCAGCGTGCCCTTACAAACACTTGACAATGCGCTCACGTGCATATGAGCCGCGATTTCTACTATCGATACTGCTGAATTGATATCGATGTGGAGGTATGCGGTATGACGGCTGCTGCGGCTGTGGAGCCCACGGAGCTTGAAGAACTCATGGAAGCGCAGGCCGAGGCCGCGCACGAGCGCGAGGTTGGGGATGCGACTCGCCCCACGGCAGAGGATCTTGCCGCCTCGCCGACGCGCATCGACGTCGAGGGCCTCGACCTGTTCTATGGCGACCATCATGCGCTCAAGGACGTGAATATCAAGATCCGCGACAAGCAGATCACCTCATTTATCGGGCCTTCGGGCTGCGGAAAGTCCACGTTGCTGCGCTGCTTTAACCGCATGAACGACGGCATCAAGGATTGCCGTATCGAGGGCAAGATTGCGCTCGATGGTCAAGATATCCTGGGCGATTACGACATCTGCCGTTTGCGCCAGCGCGTGGGCATGGTGTTCCAGCGCCCCAACCCGTTTCCCATGAGCATCTACGACAACGTCGCCTACGGTCCTCGCGGAATGGGAGTGCGCGATCGCGTCGTGCTCGACGAGCTGGTCGAAGACTCCCTGCGACGCGCCGCCCTGTGGGACGAGGCCAAGGACAAGCTCAAAGAGTCGGGTCTGGGTCTTTCGGGCGGCCAGCAGCAGCGTCTGTGCATCGCCCGCGCGCTGGCCGTGCAGCCCGACATTCTGCTGATGGACGAGCCGACCTCGGCACTCGACCCTGTGTCGACGCTGGTGGTGGAGCAGCTGGCCTGTGAGCTCAAAGAGACCTGCACGCTCGTGGTCGTTACGCACAATATGCAGCAGGCGGCGCGTATCTCCGATTCGGTCGCATTCTTTTTGCTGGGTGAGCTGGTGGAGCACGCGCCCACCGCGCAACTCTTCAAGAATCCGACCGATCCGCGCACGGCGGATTATTTGACGGGGCGTTTTGGCTGATACCATCTAGTAAAGGTACCTTTAGGGTTAAGATGCGGTCATGCCGGCCGCAAAGGGGTTCAACATGATCTATTACGTCGAGGACGATGACAACATCAGGGATTTGACGGTCTATGCGCTGCGCAAGCAGGGGATTGAGGCCGAAGGCTTTTCGTGCGACGGTGAGTTTAAGGCTGCCGTGGCGCGACGGGTACCCGATGCCGTCCTGCTCGACATCATGCTGCCCGATACCGATGGCTTGGCGATTATGCGTCGACTGCGTGCCGATCGCCTGACGGCGACGGTGCCCATCATGATGCTTACCGCCAAGGATACCGAGCTCGACAAGGTGATGGCGCTCGATGGCGGTGCCGACGATTACCTGACTAAGCCGTTTTCGCTCATGGAGCTTGCGAGCCGCTGCCGCGCACTGCTGCGTCGCGGCGGCATGGTCAAGCAGGCGAGCGATGTGCTCAGCGTGGGCGACATCGTGCTCTCGCCCAGCCATCGCGAGGTGACCGTTGCCGGCGAGCCGCTTAAGCTCACCCTGCGCGAGTTCGACCTGCTCGAGTACCTCATGCGCAAGCCCGGCGTGGTTTTTACCCGCGAGTCGTTGCTGCAGAGCGTGTGGGGCTGGGACTTCGACGGCGGTTCGCGCACCGTTGACGTGCACGTGCAGACGCTTCGCCAAAAACTGGGCGAGCATGCCAGCGCCATCGAGACCGTGCGCGGCGTGGGCTACCGCTTGGCCGAGCCTTCTGCCGGCGATGGTGCCAAAGGCGACGACACCGCGGCCACCGCATCGGAGGAGTAACCCGTGGTCTTCGCCCCCCAGGGAAAACATACGCTGTCGCACCGCGTTTTTGTGACGATCTTTGTCTGCGCCATGGCGGTTATCGTGGCGTTTACGGTGCTGGGTGCGTTCTTTGTGCAAAACACCTTGGCGGATGCCACGAGTGCCAATCTGGCGCAGGAAACCGAGCTCATTGCTGCCGCTCTCGACGAACAGCAGGAGCCCATCCCGTTCTTGCGTAGTCTCGATCGCGAGGACTTGCGCATCACGCTGATTAACAAGGATGGATCGGTTGCCTACGACAACGAGGCGTCGCCTTCCACACTGCCCAACCATGGCGATCGCCCCGAGGTCATCGAGGCCTTTGAGAGTGGTTTGGGTTCCGCGGAGCGCGCAAGCTCTACGCTCGACGAGATTATGCTGTATCGCGCCGTCGCCCTTGATAACGGCCAGGTTGTCCGCTTGGCGCAGGCCCAGCCTGGCGTTGCGGCGATTTTGCTGTCGATGGTGGCGCCGATGCTGCTTATCGCAGCAGCGGGTGCGGTACTCTCGTTTTTTATGGCGCGCCGCGAGTCCCGTGCCATCATCGCGCCGTTGCAAGAGGTGGATTTGGACCACCCACGCCGTAGCTATGAGCACGCCTATGCCGAGATGGTCCCCATGCTTGAGCGTATCGAGTCGCAGCGCCAGGAACTCAAGCGCCAAATGGCGGTGCTAGCGGACAACGACCGTATGCGCCGCGAGTTCACGGCGAATATCACCCATGAGCTCAAGACGCCGCTTACGGCGATTTCGGGCTATGCCGAGCTCATCGCAAACGGCATGGTCGAGGGCGAGGGCGACCTGCGCAACTTTGGCGGTCGCATCTATCGTGAGGCGGGCCGCTTGGCAGCGCTTGTCAACGATATCCTTACGCTGTCTAACTTGGACGAGGCCGAGCGTGCAGCTGAGGGCGAGGCGGTGCCCATTGGGTCCACGGAGCCTATTGAGCTCTCGCGTGCCATCTACGCGGTCGAGCAGCGTCTTGAACAGGTCGCCCGTCAGGCGAATGTGACGATAAGTCATGAGACCAAGCCTGTGGTCATCGAGGGCGTGTCGCGCTTGATTGACGAGCTCATCTATAATCTGGCAAGCAACGCCATCCGCTACAATCGACCCGGCGGTACGGTTACGCTGCAGTGCGGCACCAACGACGAAGGCCATCCGTTCCTTGCGGTCGCCGACACGGGAATCGGTATCGCGCCTGAAGAACAGGGCAAGGTATTTGAGCGGTTCTATCGCGTGGACAAGAGTAGGTCCAAGGCACGCGGCGGAACCGGTCTGGGGCTTGCCATTGTCAAGCATGCGGCCCTGTATCATCACGCCACGCTCGATCTGTCGAGCGAGTTGGGCGTGGGAACCACCATTACGGTGACGTTTCCCATACAGCAGGACGAGCCATTCGCATAGCGATACAACATAGATATTGATGTAGACGCCGCATTTGACTTTCGGGTGCGGCGTTGTTGTGCAATTTTACGATTGCTTCCGACATTTTTACAGGAGAGCCTGTTTCTTATGTATAGAGTTTGGTCTCGGTAAAAAGATGCGATAACATACGGACAGTTTTGTCAATCCGAACTGGGGAAATGAAAGGCAAGCTGCATGACCCTTCTCGAACTGTTCCAGCTGCTGAAGAAGCACCTTCAGCTGGTCATCACCCTTCCGGTGGTCTGCGCGATCGCCATGGGCATCGTGTCCTTCGTTGCGATGGACAACACCTATACCGCGACGACGAGCATGTACATTCTCGCCAAGACCGACGATAGCGGTCAGATGAGCTACAACGATCTCTCGGCGAGTCAGATGCTTTCCAACGATATCGCCACGCTGCTGGATAGCGATAGCGTTAAGAGCGGCGCAGCCAATGAACTGGGCCTCACCGATCTGGATGACTACAAGGTGTCTGTTTCCTCCGAGACCACCACGCGTGTCATTACGCTTTCGGTTACCGGCACCGATGCCAAGGAGACGGCTAAGGTCGCAAAGGCCATAGCTAGCTCGGTGAGTACGGTCGCTCAGAACGTCGGCGCTGCCCAGAGCATCAACGTTATCGACGAGGCTAAGACCCCCGAAGCCCCCAGCGGCCCCAAGCGTATGCTGTACGTTGCTGTCGCGTTCCTCGCGGGCATCTTTATCGCAGTTGCCTATGTCGTTTTGGCAGACATGCTCAACACCCGCATCCGCGGTGCCGAAGAGGCAGAAGAGCTCCTGGGCATTCCCGTTGTTGGCCGAATTCCGGCTATGAAAGGTGGTAAATAGGCATGGCTAAGGCAAAGAACACCGATAAGCTCGTTGTACAGAATGCCGCCAAGACCCTTCTGGCCAACATCCGCTTTGCGAGCGTGGACGACCCCATTCGCACCATCACCGTTACCTCCTCGATTCCCAACGAGGGCAAGTCTACGGTTTCCATTAACCTTGCTCAGGCAATTGCCACGAGTGGCAAGTCCGTGCTCCTGGTTGAGGCCGATATGCGCCGCAGGTCCCTTTCCGATATGCTCGGCGTTCGTTCGCGCGGCGGACTCTATGCGGTTCTTTCCGAGCAGATCTCCATTGACCAGGCAATTGTCGAGACGGGTCAGAAGAACTTCTACTTCCTCGATGCCGAGCCGCATATTCCCAATCCTGCCGACATCATCGTCTCTCACCGCTTTGCCAAGCTGGTAAAGGCACTGTCTGCTAAGTTCCAGTACGTCATCTTCGACGCTCCCCCGGTCGGCACCTTCATCGATGCTGCCGAGATTGCCAGCCTGACCGACGGCACGCTGTTCGTGGTGCGCGAGGACTTCACCAAGCGCGAGGAGGCGCTCAACGCCATCGGTCAGCTTAAGAAGTCCGAGAAGGTCAAGCTCATCGGTACCGTTATGAACTACTGCGAGACCGAGACCAGCGAGTACTACTACTCCTACTACACCAAGGACGGTAAGAAGGTTAAGAAGGGCTCCGACGATCAGGGGACTTCCAAAAAGGGCATCTTCACCAACCGAGCAAACGTTTAGTTGATTAAGGCTGACCTATGCGTGACATTCATTGCCATATCTTGCCGGGTGTAGACGACGGCGCCGCCGATCTCGATGAGAGCTTGGCGATGCTCGAGGCTGCCAAGCGGGCCGGTGTAACCAGAATCGTTTGCACTCCTCACTGCCGTGATCCCTATTTTGATTACGACAAGATGTGGGATGCCTTTGAGCTGCTGCGTGATAACGCTGACGGTTTTCCGCTCCAGATGGGCTTCGAGGTCAACCATCGAAAGCTCGTTGAGCTTGGTATCGATGCCGCGGAGCACTTGCATTTCGATGGGACCAACGAGTTTCTGCTCGAACTTTCGACGCATGCCGATGCGTATGCGTTTAGAGAGTACGAGAACACGATTTACGATTTGCAGTGCCGTGGCTACCAGGTGATCATCGCTCATCCCGAGCGCTATCGTGCGATTCAAAAGGATGTGAGCGTGGCTGAACGTCTGGTCGACCTGGGTTGCAAGCTGCAGGCTTCGGCGGACTTTATCGCAGGTGGACGATTCGGTCACGAAAAGAAGCCGGCGCAGCGCCTGTTTAAGCA